>DAOVGP010000017.1 GCA_030672375.1 Candidatus Aenigmatarchaeota archaeon
AAAGACTAACTATAAAGGGGATGATAGGATAGACTTTCGTGTGTGGAAGAACACAGCAAATTACAAAGGCCCAACAAAACAGGGATTCGTTTTGCCAATGGATAAAATTGACGATTTCATAAAGATAGTAGAAGGAATGAAGAAAAAGTTAAAAGGCCAAGACTGAGAATACTATAAATCTTTTAAAACAGCTTAAAATATTGAATACCATGGCTGAATATACCGTCTATATTCCTAAAGAATTCTTTACTCGAGAAATTGTCAACACACCAATTTTTATGATTCTAGCCATAATAGTGGCAGTAATAGCATTTTTCGGTTATAAACTTTTCAAGACAATGGGCTCGAGAAAGAGAGAAGAACGTTTTTGATCAACCTATATTCAGATTTTTAAATTATAATTCACCATTAATTTCATGGTAGAATATCAGTATTTGACCATGAAAGAAATAATGCAATTACTGCATGATTTACGGGATAAAATAGTAAAGAGCGGTTTTAAACCAGATTGTTTAGTTGGCATGAGCAGGGGTGGATTCATTCCTGTCAGAATTCTATCAGATATATTGGATGTTGGTGATGTATACATTATTGGAGTCACTTATTACAGGGATATAGAAGTCACAAAAAAAGAACCTGAAATAACTCAGGATATAGACAAGAAAGATCTAAAAGGCAAAACCATACTTCTAGTAGACGATGTGTCTGATACTGGAAAGAGTTTAAAATTTACCGTCAATCACTTAAACCAAAACGGAATAGAGTTTTTAAAAACAGCAACACTCCATCTTAAACCTTGGTCTGTTTTTATACCAGATTATTATGTAAAAACAACAAAAAAATGGATAATATATGAATGGGAAATTGCTGAAGTTATCAGAAAGATATTAAAAAAGTTTAAGACTCAGGATAAAATAAAAGAGGAATTATCCAGAACTGGAATACCAGAGGAAATCATAAAAAGATATGCGAATATTTGATAATTGATAGCATGAAAGTCTTAATCGTTTGTGGAAGCAAATCTGATATGAGAATAGCGGCTGAAGCATCGAATATTTTGGATATCAATAATGTATCGAACGAAATACAGATAGCATCAGCTCACAGAGAACCAGAGAAAGTAAAAGAAATCGTAAAAAATTCTGATGTTGATGTTTTTATCGCGATTGCGGGATTATCCGCAGCTCTACCGGGTTTCATCGCATCTTTGACTAACAAACCTGTGATTGGAGTTCCTGTCAACGTAAAACTAGATGGCTTAGATGCCTTGTTATCAACTATGCAAATGCCTTCTGGTGTACCTGTTGCTACTGTAGGAATAGATAACGGGAAGAATGCCGCTTTTCTTGCTATAAAGATATTGAAATTAAAATACCCGAAATTGAAGTGATAAAGAGTATATTTTGATAGAATTAAGATAACACATTTATCTTTAAAATCCTGAATTTTACTGGTTGTTGTATGCCTTGTACAGTAATTTTGGGAGCTCAGTTTGGAGATGAAGGGAAGGGTAAGGTTGTAGATTATTATTCTAAGGATGCTGATGTAATTGTAAGATATCAAGGTGGTTGTAACGCTGGCCATACTATCGTGTTTGGAGGCCAAGTTTTCAAGTTACATTTAATACCATCTGGTGTTTTTTACGGGAAGAGACTCATCATAGGAAATGGAGTTGTCTTAGATCTGGAAACTCTGTCAAAAGAAATTGATGACTTGAACCCGAAGATTGAAAAACTAGATTTGCTGATAAGTAACAGGACTCATATCACACTTCCTTTTCATAAGGAATTAGATGGGATAGAAGAATCGTTTAGGGGTAAATCAAAGATAGGAACGACAAAACGTGGTATCGGTCCAACATACACAGACAAGGTAGCTAGGTGTGGTTTAAGAATAGTTGATCTTCTTGATAACGAAGTTTTGGACAAAAAACTCAGTGAAACTATAATGATAAAGAATAGGATCTTGAAGAATGTTTTCGAGTCAAAAACTCAAATTTCCAAGAAAGAAATTCTTGCTTATTGTATAAAGCATAGGGAAAAAATCAAGGATTATGTTGGTGACGCTTCAGTCGAATTAAATAATGCAATAAAACAAGATAAGAATGTACTATTTGAAGGTGCACAAGGGACTCTTCTTGATATAGACCACGGTACTTACCCGTTTGTCACATCTTCTAACCCAACCATCGGTGGTGTGTTTACAGGATCTGGAATTGGACCTAAACACATCGACAAAATAATAGGAGTAATGAAAGGTTATATCACGAGAGTGGGTGGGGGTCCTATGACGAGTGAGATGGGCAAAGTAATAGGGGAAAGAACAAGAGAAAAGGGTAAAGAGTTCGGAGCAACGACTGGAAGACCTAGGAGATGTGGTTGGTTAGACGCGGTTATTCTGAGATATGCTGTTAGATTAAACTCCTTGAATGGTATAGCGATAACGAAACTCGATGTTTTGGGGGGATTAAACAAAGTAAAAGTATGCACATCGTATAAAATCAACGGTAAAACACTGGAAGAATTCCCAGCTAGTTTGAAGATTCTGGAAAAATGTGAACCTGTTTATGAAGAGTTTGATGGTTGGGAAGACCTTTCAGAGGAAGAATGGATGGAAATTGTAAAAAAAGGTTATTACGCTTTACCTAAGGAAATGAGAGATTATTTGAAAAAGGTTGAAGAGATAGCTGGAGTACCGATATTCTTGATTTCATTAGGTCCAGATAGAGAAGCGACAATTTCTATTAAGGAAATTTTTGATCATTGAAAACACTTTTATCTTTTCAATTCTAATTTTACACATGAAATTTCTCAGAAAGGGAAAAGTTAAAAATATTTATGATATTGGCGATGAAAAAATTTTATTCGAGTATTCTGACCGAATATCGTGTTTTGATGTCATTCTGAACGATACTATTCCTTCAAAGGGTGAAGTTTTATGTAGGATGGGTGCTTTCTGGTTTAAGACTTTAGATTTTCCGAATCATATGGTAAGGATTGAAAAGCCAAACAAAATGATTGTTAAAAAGTGTGAAGTTATTCCTATGGAGTGTGTTGTACGCGGTTATCTTTACGGAAGTTTTTATGAAAGAGTAAAAAAAGGTAAGGCGAAAATCTCTAGTGAGCCTGTATTGGCTTCAAAGTTGCCAGAGATTATCTTCGACCCCACGACTAAATTCGAGAAAAAAGACAGAGTAGTTTCTAAAACAGAAGTTTTGGAGAAGAAATGGTTAACTGGAATGGAATTTGAATGGCTTAAGAGAAAGAGTATTGAATTGTACAAAAAAATGTCTGAGATAGTTGATAAGGCAGGTTTCATCCTTGCCGATGTTAAATTCGAGTTTGGAAGGGTTAATGATAAGATAATACTGATCGACTCTGTAGGGCCAGACGAGTTCAGATTGTGGCCTAAAGAAAGTTATTCTCCTGGGAAGACTCAATATGCCTATGATAAACAGGTTGTGAGAGATTGGTTGATTAAAGTAGGGTATAAAAAATCCTTGGATGAAGCTCGCAAAAAAGGAATGAAAATACCTGAACCACCGAAATTATCAGAAGATATAATGAACGAGGCAAGAAGAAGATACATTTATGTCTTTGAAAAAATTACTGGAAAGAAATTTTAGAATATTCTCATTTCTTCTTCTGACAATTTATATATGATCAGAAAAGATACAAAACAAAC
>DAOVGP010000038.1 GCA_030672375.1 Candidatus Aenigmatarchaeota archaeon
TGGTACTCCACATCAATTCTTCGGTACAGTGACATTCACGAACGGTCCTGCTCTGGATGGTTTATCTGTAGTAGCAAAAATTGACGGAGAGGCAGTAGCGAGCACTACGACTAAGGACGGAAAGTATGGTTATGAACCTGATATTTTTTACATTAGAGATCCTGATAATAATCGATACAATAAAACAATTTACTTCTTTGTTAACGGTAACCAAGCAAATGAGGATGCTGTTTTTTATAATGGGTATTCCACAAGACTCGATTTAACTTTAAACGTTCCTGGTCCTACTCCAACAACCACAACTGTAGCAAGAATAGGAGGTGGAGGAGGGGGCGGAGGCAGACCGGCAACAACCACGACAACTACAACAACCACAACGACCCTCGCACCAATAGAAGAAGCCAACATGGACATAGTAAACCTTATAATACCCCCTGATGTCAACGCAAACGAACCGTTTGAACTAGGAGTGGAAGTAAAGAACATAGGTGATGTTGAAGGAGAGGATGATATACTTTTAGCGTTACCAGAAGACTGGACGACTGACAAATGGGGAGAAAGAGTTAGTCTTGAGCCAGATGAAACAACGATTATATACTTCAC
This sequence comes from Candidatus Aenigmatarchaeota archaeon, assembly GCA_030672375.1. Taxonomy (GTDB): domain Archaea; phylum Aenigmatarchaeota; class Aenigmatarchaeia; order CG10238-14; family CG10238-14; genus DAOVGP01. The sequence continues at coordinate 604 of DAOVGP010000038.1, forward strand.
GATCACACCGAACGAAGGCCCAGGAGAGATAGCAGTAGGTTCTTCCACAGACTTTGAAGTTTCAGGAGAGATAACACCCAGTGTGATGGGAAGACCATTGAGTATAACAGGTATGTTTTTGACAGCCTTAACTTCTCTATGGTATCTATGGATATTGTTAGTGATAATCGTGGTATTACTACTAGTCCTATATTCCAGAAGAAAACCTTCGAGAAAGAAACCCTATAAATACAAGCATAAATCGAAGAAATAAGTTTTATACTTAAGTTTAAATTCTTTTCCATCTAAAGAATAAAAAGCTTATTACTTAAGGGTAATTACATGAAAGAGAAAACTATTCAGGAAATACTGGACATGAGTCAAGCCTTTTCTTCTGGAAAGAGAGTCCTTCTAATGTTCGTATTGAAAAGAGGACCGATGGGTTACACTTCCATTGTCAAATCCTTCCAGAACATGGGAGTTCCTATCGGTAGTAGCGAAGTGTATAAACATCTTGACCATCTCATGAAAGGAGGGTTCATATCAAAGAACATAAAATCTTATATCCTTACACTAAAGGGATTTAAGGCTGTCGATAATACTGTTGATATAATCGATACTCCAGCTACAGTTCCTGAGATTAAATTAACTTTCAAGAAAAGCCGCTAAAATCTACCTTATCCTGTCCTTTTAATTTATTCGCAATTTTTTCAAGTGCAGAAGGTTTTTTATAATTAATTCCGGCCAATTTTGCAGCTATTTTCATGTAACTCTCTGAGACTTTTGATTCAGGTCTATACCACATTATCGGTATTCCTAGTGCAGTACTATCCATGACGGTCTCATCAAACGGTATACCCCCGAGTATACGAGTCCTGAATAGACCCTTCGCTTGCAATGCCTTCAGTTCATATTTCTTGTTTCTGATCATGTTCAATGTCACGTGGAAATTCTTATGTCCAATTCGACTCGCGAGTTCGGCACATCTTGTCACATCAATAAGAGTGGGTATGATCGGTTTTGTTACGAATATTATTTCATCACACGCCTGTAGGACTGATATGGCTTCTAATCCCAAGCCTGGAGCAGAATCGAGTATGATGAAATCGAAAATCTCACCGTCACACAACTTTGTTATGTGCGATCTCAGGCTTGCGATATCGATGTTGAGTATGTCATTGAGATCTTCAGAGCTAGGTATGAACATGACGCCGCCAGCTTCTGTAGGACTAAACCTTACATCGACTTCATCCCTGAAAACGTCGTTTAATGTTACAGAATAGTTCTCAGCACCCAGATAATAAGCTAGATGAGGAGTAGAAACGTTACAATCGACTACAACTACTTTCTTACCGAGCTTCCTGAGTGCAATTCCAATGTTAATCGAAAAAGTAGTTTTACCAACACCCCCCTTCCCAGACACCACTCCTATAACTCTTGTCATGATTTTACCCTTGTAAGAATCATTTGTTAATACAAATAATTTAAGGTTATCGTTAACATTTCCTTTAATATTTTTTCAAAAGTTTAGATCATTAAATCGATTTTCCAACCTTTCGATTGATAAATAAATTTTGTTCTATGAAAATCGGTTTATAACCAAAACTCAAATCAAAGTGTGGGGGTGTGAATGTTCTGCGAATCTTGCGGTAATCATTACGTTTATATATTCAATCACAGTTTTACAAGGACTGAGATATGTTTGACATGTGGATCAGTTAAGAACGTCAACAGACTGATTGATGTCATGAGGTGCTACTTATTTTGATTTTTTGTGGAGCATTTCATGTTGGTACAAGAAGTGAACCAACGTTTGCCTTTGAATTTAACCACAATCATAGGAAAGCCACAAACTTTACAAGATTTCTTTAAACCCTTAACAAAGCCATGTTGAGGGAGTGGTGTTGAGAATCTACACCCTTCCTTGTAATTGGAACATCCCATAAATCTTTTTCCTGTCCTCCGAGACTTGATTAATTTCAGATTTCCTCCACATTCAGGACACGTTCCCATTATCTTCTGGTCTCTTCTGAATGTGATGTAGGATTTGGATAGTTTTTTTCCTATCTCTTCTTTATTCTCTTTGAATTCTTCCATTATTTCTGTTAAAACTGTTTTCGCTCCTTTGATTACTTTCTCTCTCTTTTTTTTCTTTCCTCTCACCAATTCCATTTCTTGTTCAAATTTCTTGGTCAATTCCTCGCTGATAATTCTTGGAGAGTGTTCTTTAAGGACTTCGATTACTTTCTCACCGAACTTTGTGACTTCTATACTCTTTCCTTTGACGTATCCACGGTTGTAGAGTGTCTGTAAGATTTGTGCTCTTGTTGCTCTCGTACCCAAGCCTCTCTTGTCCATCTCTTTTATTATAGAACCCTGTGAATAACGGTTTGGTGGTTCTGTTTCCTTGTCTAAAAACAACAAGTCTTTAACTTTCAATATTTGTCCTTTTTTGAGTTCAGGGAGAATCTGTTCTTTAAGTTTCACGAATTCACTGTAGTATCTCATCCATCCTGGTTCAATAGTTCTGGTACCCTTTACCAAGAATTTGTGATTATTAACGTCCAAAGTTACTGTCATCGTTTCCCTGATTGCAGGATCACCAAAAACAGAGAAGAATCTTTTCACGATAAGCTTGTAGAGTTTGAGTTGTTGACTAGTTAAACGTTTTGGAATTTCTCCGGTAGGGTATATTGCGACATGGGCAGGATCAATCTTCTTACCTTCTCTTGGTTGTAATTTCTTGGACAAGAGTTCTTGAGCAATCTTTTTAAATCCATCAACTTTAGATAGTCCAGTTAAGATTTTATGATAATCAATCTTTTTCGGAAGTTTCTGTGATGCTGTTCTTGGATAGGATATTAAGGCTTGGTTGTAGAGCGCTTCAGCAAGTGACATTGTGTAACTGGGTGAAATCCCAAAGCATTTGTATGCTTCAATCTGTAAAGAGGTCGTATCAAACGGAAGTGGAGGTGATTGTTTATATTGTTTCTTCCCTACGTCAATCACAGTCGCATCCTTATCTTTACACTCATCAAAAGTTTTTTGAGCTTCTTCCTTTTTCCATATCTTACCCTTCTCGTGCAAAGCAACGATAACCTTTCCAACATGTAAACAATGCAATTCTAGCTGCCAGAAAGGAACAGGCTTGAACTTTCTTATTTGTAATTCCCTGTCTACGAGGATCTTGAGCGTTGGAGACTGAACACGACCACCAGAGACTACTACAAAGGAATCTTTAAGGAATTCTTTCATCGCAAGAGTTAATGCTCTGGTTGTGTTGATACCCCAGTAAAAATCTAGGAAATGTCGAGTTAAACCGGCCTCAGCTTGACCAAGGTCTAAATGTGAGGAAACATTTTCGTAAGCTTCTATCAAGTCATTTTTTATCAACGTAGAGAACTTCATCCTCTTGGCATCCTTCTTACCACAAATAAAACGTAGGATGTTGTATCCTATGACCTCTCCTTCTGAATCATAATCACAACAAATGATGTATTCTGATGCTTTTTTGACTAAGCTTTCTATATTCTTGAAATATTTTTCTGTGAACTCAGAACCCTTCTTGGTAAATGTGGGTATCCATTCTAGGTTAAAAACAGGATAAGTCCATCCGCCTCCCTTTGGTGTGTCTAGGGCGAATAGATGTCCAACGGCAGGAACCACGATATGTTTTTTATTATTCCTAGAGAACTCAAGCCAATAAGCACCCCCTTTACTTACTTTTTTTACTTTGGTTTCTGCTAGAGCATCGGCTATCCTTAGGGCAGCTTGTGGTTTTTCAGAAATCAACAAAGTATATGTCATAAAACAAAACTAATAGAACGACATTTATAAAATTTACTCTAGTATTACGGGTTGAACAGAAGATTCTTCAGTTAATTTTTTCTTTATATCACTCATCTGTTTCTCTAAATCCCCTTTTAAGTTCATTAAACTCTCATATTCCTTTTTTTGAGATATGGCTCCCTTACCAGTCACATGTTCAAAATCTGTTATCTTCTTCTCCAAAGCCTCAATTCTTTCAAAAAGATCTTTGAGTATTCTTGGGACAACTGCTTCTTTGTCTACCTCTTTACCAATTCCTTTCTCAAAGTCTGTTATCTTCAGCTCCAAAGTCTTTACTTTATCCATGAGTCCAGTAAAAACCTTTGTGCTAATTGCTTCCAATTGTGCCATTCTGATTTCCCTCGCCAACTTCCTGAGCTCTTTGTTATCCGCTGTTAAAAAGGATACAGAATTATTCAATGAATTAACTTTATCCAAGATTTCTTTGGGGATTTTTATTCCCTTCTTTTTCTCTAAAGAGCTGAGTCTTTTCTCCATCCCTTTCCGATATTCTGTTAAGTTCTTATCTCTGGAAGCCAAGACTCTCTGTAGTTGTTCAATTCTTTTCCTCAATTCTTCTAACTCTGGCTTGGCCGATTCACTCTTTATAGTTTTTATTTCACTCTTGAGAACGTTTAAGACTTTATTATAGCGATCTTCTACATTCTCTAACCTGTCGTGGACTTTTGTGAGAATATCGTTTACGTCTGGAGGTAATGTCCGGGCTCTTGCCTCTGCTTCGAACACCCTGAGTTTCTTATCTAAATCCTTGAGTTTGGTAATTCTTTCAACCATGGCATTGTACATCTGTTCACTTTTTCTGTACACTTCCTCGATAGAGGTTAGGTCCAGACTCGCCATTTTTTCCTGAATTTCTTTATCGAATTTCTTAATCGGTTCTAAGTGCTCTATGCTCATAGCTGAAATTCTATCCATTCTTGCTCTCAACTCTTCTATCTTTATTCGATCATCGAGTATCATTCTTTCTTTATCTTTCGATTCTGACTTCAGTTTGCTGATAGTCTCAAAGAAATTAAGGTCTTCCATCTTTTGATTAATGATCTTTAAATTCATCTGAGCTTCATTCATTTCACTTACTTTTTCCATCATGATTGAGCTAAGGTTTTTCAATTCTTCCTCTAAACGCTTAACATCAACATCTGCCAATGATACTCCTGAAAATGTTTTTCTGAATCCTTCAACCTGTACCTGGATATTCATTATCTTCTTCTCTATAGAATCGAATCGATCTATGGTCCTGTCTAAGTTCGTTAACTGAACAGTTCTTTCAAAGGATTTTACAGAAGAAGAAAATACATCTAAATCTCTTTTTATGTGTTCGATTTCCAATTTGTTGGTGTCAGGACGTTCCTTCAAGGCTTGAATTTCAGGTAAAATCTTACCCTCAACTGCCTTGGTCACTTCTTCTTTCAGGTTTTTGAATGTACCTAGACCAGTCGATATATTCTCGATGTTTTCATTCAAAGCTCTCAATTTTTTCTCGTATTCAAACATCGATTTTTTCACATTTTCTGGTACCTTCTCTATGGTTTCGAAACGAGCATTGATGTTTTCAAATCTTTTCTTATAATTGATCAATCCTAAATTAATGATGCTTAGAATATCTTCTATCTCTTCAGCCCTCTCATTTAGTTTAGGAATATCTGATGAAAACTCTTTAAATTTCTCTTCAAGTTTTCCTATGATCAATTCTAAGTCTGCGAATTTCTTACCTGACAGAAGATTAGTCAATTTAACCCTTTTTTCAATACTTTCAACTTTCCCAGTCAATTCGTTACTCAAAGATAAAGCACCTGTTGATAATTCAGTAATCCTACAATATATTTCTCATTTTTTCGATATTTATCTTCCCTCTTCTTAACCAAAGATACCACGTACTTATCAAAACTATAATCATCACTTGTTGCCAGAGAAATGTGTGTATAAACTCAAGATAATGTAAACCCAAGTTCAACCCTATGATCAACGTTATTATTATTCTAAAAATATTTACCAAGAACATGAATGGTAATCCTATGGAAAGGAATTTTAATTTACTCTTTAATTCACTCGGTGTTGCGAACACTAAAGCAAAAAGGGAGTACATTCCCTTCCAACCTATACAATCCCTAGAAATATCTATTGGGATTCCTTGCTCACCAACGAAAAGTAAGAAATCTGAAGCACTGACCTGATAACCCAATGAATTCAGGATTGAAGCTAGAAAATTCGTGAAAGCTATCTGTAATGGATAGAACGACAAATCAAGGTAGATAATCACATAGAATGGTATCAACAAGAGGTTGAATTTAATGAGGAATAATAAAACATCTTTCACAATTTTCTTTGTTTGTGACCTTTTAACCATTTTGCGAATCCCACCTTCCTAGCTTCCTTTACCTTCTCCTCAAATTCTTGTTTTTTTATGGCTAGTATATTTTTTATTTTTTCAATGGAAATATCTTTTTGTACGATTATCGGGAAATTGACTCTTTCTAAAATTTTCTCATCGGGCTCATGTGGTGCTATCAACGCTTTTATTTTGTAATCGTTCAGAATTTGAGCGTTAATGAGCTTGTTTACGAGAACAACTCTATCTTCTAATCCCGTAGTTTCATGCAAGTCTTTAGCCTTTCTCGGTTCATCCAATTCCAGTATCGGTATGTATCCTTCTAGTCCCATCTTCCTGAAAGCCTTTAACCTCTCTACCATCGATTCTTTTTTGATTAATCTTTCCTTCAATTTATCTATATTCTTCTGTATCGTTATGGGGGAGCCCAGATCCATCCCCCTCGCAATTCTCTTCTTGTAGTAACTCTCTCTCGTCCTGAGTTTTTTCTTCAAACCTTCATTGTATTTTTTAAGAATTTCAACATCCTTTTCCAACCTCTTTATTTTCTGTTGTAACTTCATGATGATCTTGTCTTTTGGGCCCATTTCAACGATTTTTTTAATTACCACGGGTTTTTCAGATTTTCTCAATTCTGTCAGGATTTTGTTTATGGCTCCATTCAAATTCTCGACTTTACCGAGAACAACAGATTCTACGACTCTTTCATAAAATTCGCCAAGTCCTACAGAGGATAACGTTGATTCTGTTTTTTTGAATAGCTTAGAGTAAACTTTGAAAGCTTTGAGTGCCGAAGCTAAAGCATCACTCTCATGATCATTACTCAATATCTCGGTAAAATCAATAACTAGTTCAGACTTTTCAGTGATAGATAGAGGTTTGGATGGATGATAATATTTACATCCGAGTGTGCTCGCAAGTTTCTTAACACTTTTTGGTAATGGGTATCGATCACTTGCGATAATCAAAGGTTTACCCCTTTCTGTAATCATACTGATGATTTCACTTTTCTTAAATCCTCTCTTACTCTTTAGGAATACTATACTCCCTTTAGTATCTATTATCGCTAAACCCGCAGTAGTTCCAGGGTCATAACCAACTATGAGTAGTGTACTCACGTATTGCCCCCATATTCTTCGTTGAATAACTTATGTAAACGTTTCGCTAACACCTTACCTATCCTCCCCACCTTTGTTATCTCCCCCTCAGTCGCACCAACAAATCTCTTGATTGTCTTGAATTCCCTGAGTATCCTCTTCGATAACACGACTGAAACTCCGGGTAAACCCGAAATAACATGCTCTTGTAAATCTTTTATATCTTTTGGTTTCTTCTTTCCCTTTATTCCGACCCCTTTCTTGTTTGTCATCTGTTCTCTCTTAGCAATCCAGAATATGGTTTTTGCCGTATCTTCTCTGTTATTAGTCATGATGATAGGAATTTCATAATCCAAGATGATTGAAGCTATCGCAGCTTTCACCGCATTCTCATTCAACCTTCCTTTAGAATACCCACCTTCTATCAGTATGATTGGTTTTGAAAAATTTTCTTTGAGTTCTTTTGCTTGTCCAAACAATCTTCCATCTGTTATTGAAGAGATGAAGTCTTCCCCTGTTTTTCTTTCAATACAAACTCTATCCGAACAGAGGTAATCACCAACCTTCAGAGGTAAAGGCTTGACTAACGCACCCATATCTTCCATAAATTCTTTTATCGAACTACTATCCTCCCTAAAATCAACGATAACAACTACTTTATTATCAGGTTTTAGAATTCTTTGAATCATTAACTCACATAATCAGATAATTTTTTCTTTTCAGGTTTCTTAAAACCGTGTTTAATTCCTTTCAGAATTTTTTTCATCTTTTTTTCTTTGTGGTAAGCATACCAATAATAACCCTCATCTCTTGTTCCTTTAGTTATGAGGAATACTATCTTACCTGGTTTCGTCCTCCCAGTTCTTCCTCTCCTCTGAATACTCCTTATCTCTGAAGGAACAGGCTCGTAGAATACGACTAAATCTACTTCTTCTATATCTAGACCTTCCTCTCCAACTGATGTCGCAACCAAGACATTGAACAGCTCATATTTAAACTCATTCAAAATCTCAATCTGTTCCTTTTGTTTTAACCCCTTACCGTTCTTGATAGCCTGACCTATGAACTCTCTTGCTTCTATGCCTTTTGCTTCGAGAAGTTTTGTTATTTTTTCGACAGTAAATCTGTAGTTTGCAAACGTGATGATTTTTGTGTTAGGTTTCCTCTTGGCCTCTTTTTCAATTATCTCGATTAATTTCTCAAGTTTTGGATGGTCTATTCCTTTGATATACAGGTCTTTTGTTTCTTTCATGGCTTTAATTATATCTGGGTCTTTCAACACTCTTTTTGTTGCTACAGTCTTCTTTTTCTTTTCTAAATCAAGAAAATATCTGTAAAGAGATGTGACGCCCTGTGTTTCTAATAAGCCGATCGCATGTTCTATCTTTATAGCTTGAGCACATGTGGTCAGAGCTTTAGCAGTCATGAAATCCTTAGACTGTTGATACATGTTACCAATCTCTTTCTGCAAGTCTAGTAAAACCCTCTTACTAACTTTTAGGGAAAAAATGAGTCTAGATCTCATTAACCAATTGAGTCTCTTCCTGTAGGCTTCTTCCAGGTATCTCTTTATTTTCTTGAATTCTTCTGGCAATTCAACATAAATCTTTTCTATGTTGATTTCCTGAACGTAAGGTTTAACATCCATATCTTCCTCAGTCCTGATTTCTACAGCCTGTATATGCAAGTTTTTCTTAACTTCTTCTATCTTGTCCTTAATACCCCCAGGAGAAGCTGTTAAACCTAGAATCAATGGGTCAGAGCATTGTTTTACATAATATTCTATGACACTAGTATAAGCATACTTTTTACGTGACCTGTGACACTCATCCACGATAACAAGATTGTAATCACTCAAGTCAAGAATCTTATTCCTGACATCGTTTCTTATCAACTGAGGAGTTGCAAAGAACAGTCTTCCTTTTGAATACAAGACCTTTCTGTCACTAGAGTGTATTTTACCTGTAAGTGCGATAAAATCCGATTCTTTAAGATACATAAACTTCCTGAAAGTTTTCATGTGTTGGTTGACTAGAGGACGAGTAGGAGCAACCATTAAGATTTTACTCTTAGGAAACTTTTCCAGTCTGTACGCAGCAACCATTATTGCAACAAGAGTCTTTCCCATACCTGTTGGTAAGATACAGAGAGTGTTCTTTTTAATTGCAGTAGAAGCTATGAATTCCTGATAGAGTCTTGGTTTGATTTCTGAATAGTTTAGGAGTTTCAGTTTTTTCATACAATCAAGAATATTCTATGTTAATTTACTTTTTATATCTTTGAATTTCTCTTTATTTTCTATGGAGTTTAAATCAGTGACATTGGGAGGGACATTCGATCGTTTTCACAAAGGACACGAGCTTTTCCTTGACACAGCATTTAAATCTGGGGAAAAAATATTGATAGGATTAACAACTCATTCCATGCTTAAAAAATTAATCAGGAAGAATTCAATTTGGTCTTACGAAAGGAGAAAAAAAGCCGTAGAAGAGTTCATCAAAAAATACAAGAAAGAATACACTATTTTTCCTATAGAAGACATTTTTGGACCAACGATCAAGATTGAAGATTTGGATGCGATTGTAGCAACAGAAGGGACTAAACACACGTGTGAGAGGATTAACCTCATTAGAAAAAGGAAGGGTATAAAAGAGTTGAAGATAATTCATGTCCCTTGGGTTTATTCAGATGATAAGAGGATAATTTCCTCCTCAAGAGTTAGAAAAGGTGAAATAGACATGGAAGGCAGAGTTCTTGTGGATTATTCAATCACGGATAGGTTAAAAGAGGAATTGAGAAGACCACCAAAAACAATCCTTGAGGGAGATAATTTCAGTGTAACAAGAGACTTGATATCCTACATAAAGGAAAAGAAATTCGATTATGTTGTCTGCGTTGGGGATGAAGTATCTCGCGATTTATTGGAACATGGGTTTAAACCGAGAAATATAATAGTCGATGGTAAGGTTGAAAGAAAACCAACAGATTATCTTGACAAGATCATTGAACCTTATTCTAACAAGTTTTATGTAAAAAATCCACCTGGTGGAATTTCTAAAGAGTCATGGAGAGTCATAAGCGAAGCTTTAGAGAAAGAAAGTGCTGTAATAGTCGATGGAGAAGAGGACCTACTCGCAATCCCAACGATTTTACTCGCAAAGAATAACTCTGTTGTAATCTACGGACAGCCTGGCCGTGGAAAGGTTATAGTTAAAATAGAGGAATGTAAAAAACAGAAGTGGAGAAAAAGATTAGGAGAATTCAAGACTATTCGCCGATGATAGTAACAAAGACTCTTCTGTGGTTTCTTGGACCGTCTAGTTCTAGAACAAGAATACTTTGCCATGTCCCTCTCATCATTTCTCCATCCTTTATCGGGATAATCTCGGATTGACCGATGAATCCACTCGCAAGATGAGAATCCGCATTATCATCTATCCTATCGTGTTCATAACCAGCCCCTTTCGGGAATTGTTTCTGAATCATTTTTTCAATATCTCTGGTTAAACCAGATTCAGCTTCTTGTAGTATTAAGCCAGCAGTCGCATGCGTGAGAAAGATTTGGCAGATACCATTTTTCACACCACTCTTTTCGACTATCTTCTCAACTCTTCCAGTTATATCGATTACTTCTGTTCTTTTAGTCGAACTTATCCCAAACTCGTTCTGATACACTTTCATCTAATCTCACTCAAAACTCTTTTAATGGCCCTTTTTAAGAAGAGTTGTTGTGTCAAACCGTTAAACCTCTCCCTTTCTTTACCGCCATACTCAAGGATTATCGTAGGTAATATCTTGATGTTGTATTTTTCAGCTTCCTGTGTATTTTCATCCACATTGATGTGTTCAAACACCACTCTCGCTTTAAACAGACTTTCTAAGTCTTTCAATAAGGAAATTTGAAGATTAGATTCTCCAGAATCATGGGACCAAAAGTTTTTGACGATTAATTTTTGCATTACAATCACATTATACTTTAGACATGATAGGATTTAAAAAATAAACATTCTATTACCCATCCATATTTAAAATTCAGTATTAAACCAACAATTATGTCGCGTTCACCTAGAAGCCGTAGAAGACTAATTGAAGAAATAATAGGTAAAGACGTAATCACCCATCTCGTCAAGGGTTACACCATGCCTCATTTTTTAAACAATCGTGTTGAAGAGCTTTATGAAAGAGGGCTATCAATAGAAGAAATAAAAACCGAATACATGGTTACACTCGTCAAAGAACTTAACAGGAGATACATAAAGGTGATTAGATCAAAGGCGGCTGAATCTGGCATAACGAACGAAATCGAATCAGCATTTCGAAATTACATAAAAGGACTGTCACCTGAAGTAGTGGATAAGAAATATATTATCAGTGTCGTTAACGAACTTAACAAGGGGTACGTAAGATCCATCGCAGATAAACCGTTTGATTCCAATGACCTCGATCTAATAGATGAAATAAAATTAGCAATCCAAATAATACCGTTTACAGAAAGAGACATAGAAAAAATAGAGTTAAGAAAAAGACTTCCAGAAACTATTGGGAAGTATCTAGAATTGCTGGAAAATAAATATGAAGAACTAGAGGATAAGGGTGACAGTGAAGAAAGTGTTGAAGAACAGAGTGATTGAAAATAGAATCAATTTTCTATTAGAGGAAAAACTTAAATTACGAGATTTAGAATTTATTCTTATATGATAAAATTCTTTAAAAGAAAGGAAAAACCAAAAGAAGAGATTCCAGAGGAAAAAGAGAAAATAGAATTAAAAACCATCGAAGAAATCGTACCTTCTAGTTTATCGTTTGAATCAGCCCTTGAGCCTGCAGGACAACCAACACAACCTGTATCTGAATCTCCTGAAACACAACCTCCTGAAGAAGCGTTAAACATTCCAGTAGAAAAACCACCAGTTCCTGTAGCGAAGTCAGTAAAGAGAATACCATCTGGCATCCCTGGTCTTGATGACCTGTTGGAAGGAGGGTTAATTCCAGGTTCGATCACTTTGGTGTGTGGCGAGGCTGGGAGTGGAAAGACTATTTTTTGCACACAATTCATCTGGAATGCACTTTGTTTGGGAGAGAACGGAGTCTACATCACACTACAGGAATCTCCCGACGATATAAAGAGCGATATCATTTCATTTGGTCGGGATTTTGAGGTCGCTGAAAAACGTGACCAGCTCAGAATCATTTATGCTGATCCACAAGATTTAAAAAAACTGGTAAAGTTGATCATAAAGAACGTCAAGGATATTAATGCTAAGAGGCTCGTAATAGATTCTGTTACCCTTATAGGTGAAGAGGTAAAGAACGTCAGGAGAGGTTTGATTTATCTGTGTAGGATTTTGAAATCATTGGGCGTCACAACATTGTTGGTATCAGAAGTCGAGGAAGAAACCAAGAAGTTAGGTAGATTTGGGGTGGAGGAATTCATTGTTGATGGAGTCATATTGTTACAATACTTGGAATATGTGGCTGGTGGAGCTACTAGAAGCTTGTTAATAAAGAAGATGAGGAGAACAAAACATGGGGCAGATATCTACCCATTAGAGATAACTGACAAGGGTATAGTCGTTAAGAAGATCTAATTCTTTTAACTTGACAAATCGATTTCACACATCGTATGAACAATGTAATCGTAGAATATCAATTTTGTTGGTTCATTTATGTCTAATATCCTGAATTCCAAGCAACCACTCATTTCCTGTTCAGGTCTAACGACTCTAATTCTAAATGTGTTTGCATAATCACAACGGTAATACGTTTCTTGAGGATTATAATATCTTCTGCCATCGTCTAAGATTTTAAATTGGTGTGATCCAGTATAATAATCCTCTTCCTCAGGACCTATGTATTGGGCAGTAAAATTAACGAGTACAATTTTATAATCTCCCCTCAACTCAAACTCTTTCATGTCATCGATTTCCCATGTAAAATTACTACATGTTTGAATCTTTGGAATGGTTGTTGTAGGAGATGGGATTGATGTTGTTGTGATTGTACTAGTAGTCGTCGTCTCCCTAGTTTTTGAAATGTATTCTGATGAAAAAAACATCACAAAAATTAAAACGAGTATTGAAACCATGATTAAAATGTCAGTATTTACCGGAATTATTATTTTTTTAACTTTCTTCTTTCTTTTTTTCATGATATAATTCTCTCATTTTAAGAACAAAAATCTATCTGATTAGATTAATGATATTTTGTAAGTTATATTTGATTTATCTATTTTTTTAAAGCATTAACCATCGTTGCAAGAGGAAGCCCCAAAGCAAACGCAATTAACATTTTCTGTATAGACTCGTTTAAAAAATACCCTATTAAAAAAGAAAATGTACCAACTATCACAATTCCTACCAAAAGATGTTTTAAAAAATCCCTTCCTGCCATTATCCATAGAATAAGCCCACACACAACTAAACTTGAAACAAATAATAAAAATGATTGTCCGAGTTCAATTTGTAAAGTGCGTATAGTAAAGACTTGAACGATAACAAAAATAGATGTGAGCATTTGAGCGACATCTTTTTTATCAAATCTATCGTAAATTAAAAGTGTTTTTTCCCTTAGTCTATGGATATTATGTTTAATTTTTCTTTTCATATTAATCTTATGTAATTTTCCTTATTTCAATGTTTTTTTCTTCCAATACATCCATATCCCAATCAAGAAGGACAGACTACAAAAAAGATAAATTTGCTGCGAGGAAAACAAACCATAAAATGGGTTACTCTGAAGTGGATATAAAGGTTTCATGTCTGTATACAAAAATGAATCAAGTAGTATATGGGAGTAAACACCGAAAAATGAAGCCCATAAGATTTTCTTGAATGACGAATCTTGGCCTAACTTGAAAACAGTCATTATTTTTTTAATATGATGTCTCAAAAGATACATTACGCCAGCGGTTAAAATT
>DAOVGP010000003.1 GCA_030672375.1 Candidatus Aenigmatarchaeota archaeon
AGGATACTCTAAACTTTTTGAAAAATATGAAACTTGCCACAATTTATCAGAGTTAAAACACATTCTTCCTTTTCCAGAGATAGAGTGGTTACATATGAAATATGGAAAAGAAATAATGGAAAGAGTTTTGGATGAAACAAATTATACTAAAATGTTTGGAACTCAAAAAAGTCAGAAAGTAACTAAGATTGTTTCAATGCATGATTATCCGCGGACTGTTTTTGATTGGGGAGACATTGATGCAATAGTTGTAGTAGAAGCAGACAGACTAGATAGGTATGATTTAAGGAGGATGCCAAGTTATATAGATTCGTTCCCTGAACAACCTCATTCTTGGGGAGTAGCGTGGTTAGAGAATGGGTTAAAGGATTGGTTTGTTACACAATATGCAACTTCTTTGGCTAAGGAACTATTTGATAAATGGGTTGAAACTTTAAGAAAACAAGGAGAAATTTAAACTTTTTCAAAATCAACCCCAAAAGAATCAGACAGACTTTTAATAAATAAATTACTCAATGAATTATTTATGAAACAAAATGAGGGAAGACTCCAAACAGGAGAGCATATTCTTGCCAAAATAATAGAAGATAAAATAACTGATGCAAAAACTGGTTTTGTCAAATTTGAAGAAGATTATGGATTGGTAGAGTTTAATTCTAAGGAAGATTTAAGAAAACTTGATATAAAAGAATTGCAAGATGAAGTTAATCATATAATCCAGAAAAATTTGCCAGTTCATATATCCATAAAAGATAAAAAAGAAGTTGAAAAGGAAGTCGACATGAGAAAAGTTCCTAATTGTGTTCAAGAAGTTAGAATTGTAGATATCGAAGGATTTGATAAAAGACCGTGTAAAGATCCTCATGTTGACAATACTAATGAAATCGGTAATTTTATAATCCTAAAAATAAAAAGAGTTGGAAATAATCGTTACAGATTCACTTTCAAAGTAAGTTCTAAAGCATGAATTTTAAGCTCTTTCAATTTGTTTTCTCTTGAATTCCGTTTTTTTCATCCTTTTTTTGACACTCCCTATTTTCCCTTTATCTATATTCGTATTTCGATGAATATCATCTACAGAAACATTTTTTTCCAATAGAGGTAGAACTCTATCAAGTTCTTCATAACTGATACCCAATTCTTCTTCATCTGTTTGTCCTTCCCAAAGACCAGCAGAAGGTATTTTTTGTATTATTTTTTTTGGTACTCCAATTTCTTTGGCCAACTCCTTGACTTCTGTTTTATACAGATTTCCTAGAGGCATCAAATCACAAGCTACGTCGCCGTGGAGAGTGAAATACCCTTGAAGATATTCACTCTTATTCCCTGTTCCCATAACCAATAATTTATCTCTGTTCGCAAAATAGTACAGAATACACATCCTTATTCTAGCCATCAGATTTCCTTTAACGAGTCTGTCACTCAAATCCAACACATTTTCAAAACATTCAAGGATAGTATCGATCTCAATAACTCTATACCTAACTTCCAATTTTTTGCATACTTCTATAGCATCTTCAGTGTCATGTTTTTTATTAATCCGTGATGGCAACATCAACCCAAAAACTTTATCCTTCCCTAAAGCTTCAACACAGAGAAATAAGGTTGTAGTTGAATCCAATCCACTACTTAAACCTATTACAACACCTTTGGCATTTGCCTCTTCAACCTTTCTTTTAATGAATGATATTATTTTTTCTTTCATCTACTCACGAATAATAATGTTTCATGGGTTTTTATTTTATTTCAAATCCTCTTGCTTCCATCGCTAAAGCCAAACGATTCGATCCTTCCAATGTTTTTGAAAACAAAGGAACGAGTATCGGAAAATAAGTTTTGAAAATATTAGGACTTCTAAAATTCAAACCCCTGACTCTTTGGGCATTCATTATTTTTACGATCACATCTTTGACTACAGGTAATAAAGTCAAGGAGAGCATTAACATCAGACCGATTTCACGGGGCAAAAAACTGAGACCATCTGTCAGTTCCTTAGGTTTGGTCGTGGACACAAGAGCAAAGACTAGAGTGAGTAGAGTCAATAACCTTAAAGATATCACTATACCGAACAACAATCCTTCTGTTGTAAATTTTATCGG
This sequence comes from Candidatus Aenigmatarchaeota archaeon, assembly GCA_030672375.1. Classification (GTDB taxonomy): domain Archaea; phylum Aenigmatarchaeota; class Aenigmatarchaeia; order CG10238-14; family CG10238-14; genus DAOVGP01. The sequence continues at coordinate 2,100 of DAOVGP010000003.1, forward strand.
AGTGTGAGTAAAAGATTGAAGAATAATCACAAAAACGGAAACAATTAAAATCGGTTTGATCCACTCTAACAATCTTGTATGAATCTTGAGTAATAGAACAATCGATATGACTGTGATAAAAATCAAAGACATTAAAAACAAATCTGTTATGAAAATAATTGAAGTAGAAATCACTATTAATAAGAATAGCTTAAGTTTGGGATTCATGTCATCACTGTTGGAATCTTTATACCGGTTTTTTTCAATAACCTAACATCGGAAAAAACTTTCTTTGTAGTATTATCTTTGACTATTCGACCATCATTCATGACTAAAATCCTACTACAATATTCAGCAAGAAAATCTGTGTCATGTTCTATTAAAAAAACAGTCTTCCCTTCCTTATTGATTTTTTTGAGTATATTGTGGATGTTTTTACTATTCTTGTAGTCTAGTTGAGAAGTTGGTTCATCCAAGATTATAAATTCAGGATCAGTCGCCAAAACAGAAGCTATGCACACTTTTTGCCTCTGTCCTTGGGATAGTTGATTTGGTTCTTCATTCTTGAGTCCATTCAACCCAACGATCTTTAAGGCATTCTTAACTCTTTTATTGATTTTATCCAATCCTAAATTTCTCGGTCCGAATTCTATTTCATCCTTGACAGAAAGAGAAAATATCTGCCAATCAGGATCTTGAAAAACAAAACCAACCCTTCTTGCCATTTCAGATACCTTATGCTTTTTCGTGTCAAAATCATTAATCATGACTCGACCAGAGAATTTTCCTTTGATTGAATTCGGTATCAATCCATTCAGACAGTAAGCTAAAGTAGTCTTACCGCATCCTGTAGATCCAACCAGCCCAACGAATTCTCCACCTTCAATCTTGAAACTGATGTTTTTTAATATCTTTTTTTTTGTATAGGAAAAATTCAGGCTTTTCACTGTTATTTCCATGTTGCGTACCTTTTTAGTTTAAACTTAAACACTAGCAACCAAGCTACTGAAACTTCAAGTATTCCTTGTATCGCATTCAAAGAGAATATAATCCACCACGGTAAGAAAGTCATCGCTTGTTCAGGTGTCCATCCTGTCCATATAGGCAACGCATAATAGTAGTTTGTTGGTATTATGATGATTCCTCTGACTATTATCGCTACGAGTGTACAAAAGGCTATTATCCTAAGTTTCTTGAAATCTTTAAGACGTAATTTATAGATTTTTGTGAATATCCAAGGTACCAGCCACATCGGCATCGTTCCCATCCATTTCATACTTGCACCAAGCCAACTACTGGGTGCGGAGATAGTTATTATTATTGCTCCCACTATAGAGACTAAAAATGCACCTTTACCTCTGAATAAAAAGAATGCCAATATCCAAGGTATTGCGACAATATCAATCCACATTCCCCATTGAGTTGGATAACCTACATGAACTATTTGAACTGCGGCTGATATAGCAGCTAAAGCAGCACACGCAGCAATCTCATAACTCTTCATATCACTCAACATTTATGACAACCTCATCTCCATTTTTTAGATTTAATTTTTTTCTAAGTTCGAAAGGGGAAATTATCTCGAGTATGTCTGAACCATAATGACTTCTTTTTGGTATTATTACACTACCCTTTAATCTGTTGATTCTACATTCAAAACATTTTATCGGACCAAAGATTCTATCATCCTTCTTGAAACCTTCTATCTCAATTCCAAGCTTTCTTTGAAGTCTTTCCTTCTCTTCTATACTTTCTGGATTCAATTTTACATTCAAAGTTCCAGGATAAGGTACAAAACCAAGTCTCTTTTTAATTTTTTGTTTGTATTCATTCAGTCCAAGATAATATCTTCCATCTTTCAATCCTTCAATAACAATCCCTCTTATTTCTGTTGCCTTTGGTTTAAATACATCGTCTAAAGCTATATCAAGATCATGTAATAAGCTTTTGCCTTTTGGGGTTATACTAACGAGATATCCTTTAATTCCTTTTACTCTTGTTATCAACCCCCCTTTTAACAGTTTTATCATTATTCTACTCACAGTTTGTTGTGGTAAGTTGAGTTCTTTTCCTAGATTAGATGTTGATATTGATATCTTTTTTTCTAAGGCCCCCTTCTTCCCTAAAACCAGTAAAATCTTTAGTTCTTTCACAATTAAATTATAATTACTTAAATTTAAGTAGATTACCTAAAAATGAGTTATCTATTCAACAACATCTTCTCGGCAGTCTCTATATCCTTCTCAGTGTCAATAGCAATCCAAAAAGAATTTTCTCTCATCTTGAAAGCAAACAATTTTTTATCCTCCACTAACTTTGGATAAACATGATATTCTGTCATACCTTCCTTCGGGAAATATTTCAAACTCTCTTTAGTGAATATTGTTATACCTGCATTTATCCACAGTTTCAAGACTGGTTTTTCCCTGAATTGGACGATCCTGTTTCCTTCAACATCAATAACACCATAAGGAGAAACTAGCTTAGCCAATGTCAACAGTGGATTATTAACATCTTGGAACATTTTTTGCATTTTTTGAAAGTTAAAAAAGAATATGTTATCTCCATTCGTGACTATGAAATCTTCTTTTATGTACTTTTCTGCATTCTTTATTGCACCCGCAGTTCCTAGTTCTTTCTCCTCCACGCAATGATTCAAATCTGGGTATTTTTCTTTGAATAGTTTGTGTTTGTACCCTGAACAGAGTGTTATGTCTTTTATACCATGTCTTTTGAAGAAATCTAATTGATATTCTATTATTGGTTTACCATGAATTTCAAGCAAGGGTTTTGGGACTTCTTCTGTCAATGGTCTCAATCTCTTTCCCTTACCCCCGCATAATATCAATAGTTGCATATTTTATCCTCCCTGTAATAAAGTTTCATTGTTTATTTTTAAATACATTTTTCTTCTCATAACCATGTTTTAATAGTTTATTCATTAATTCGAGTTTTTTTTCTGGTGAAATTTTTATTTCGTTTTCCTTGACTACATGACTCTTCTCTTCTAATAAAATAATCTTGTTTGGTTCTAAGTCTTCTAGCAGGGTAACTCCAGGCCCTATTATACTGTTTGGACCCACCCTAATTCCAGGCATCGTACACGAATTGATTCCAGTCTTACAGTTTTTTCCCATTATCACCCCTAACTTATCTAGGTGAGAATTACTTTTTCCCCCTCTTATGTTAACTTTTATCGGTTTTTCATCAAACCTGAAGTTAGCGGTTATTGTGCCAGCCCCAAAAAAACAGTTGTTAGATATTATAGAATCTCCGACATAGGACATATGAAACCAACAGTTGTCGTTTATGTAAGAATGCTTTATCTCGGTAGAATATCCGATCACACAGTTATCTCCGATATGTGAATAATTCCAGACCAAAGCATTGTTTCCAATGACAGAATTTTTTCCGATGTAACAAGGTCCACGTATAACTGCATTCTCGAGTATTTTCACATTATCTTCTATAACTACATTTCCGTATATACTGGCGTTTTTAGAAATCTTTGCTGTCTGAGAAAATTTTCTACCCTTTATACTGTTTAAAAAATATTTCACGACCTCGAACATATCCCATGGATATTTTATAGCATGCCAGAAACCACCATAATGGACAACTTTGATTTTGTGGTCGTCATCGATCATTTTACTCAGAGCACTTTCGTAAACATCGTCTCTCACACTCTTTGTTTCTTTCAAGTATCTCAATAGAGTTTTTGTATCTTTATGTAAATGAACGACTATATTAACCAAATTACTTGGTTCTCTACCTTCTCCAGGTTTTTCATGTATTTTTATTAGTTCATCTTTATTGTTTAGTTCGAGATATCCGCCTGGGAAATATGAGTTCACTTTATACCCCACAATATAAGATTCATGATTACCTTTTTTGTATTCAGTTAGAATTTTTTTGTACACCAAGTCATTAAAAACATCGTTTGGATTGACTATGATTATTTCATCATCCTTTATAACGTCTTTTGCGCTTAACAGTGCATCAGCCATCCCCCTTGGTTCTTTCTGGATGACAATTTCTATTTTAGCGTTGATGCTTTTGCATATCTCCTTGATTTTTTCTATGTTGGAATCATTTCCAACTATTACAAAATCTTTAATGCCCTTTTTCATCGCCTTATCGATCTGATGTTCCAGAAGAGTTTTACCTAAGAATTTGAAAAAAAATTTATCTTCTGTTAATGGAAACATCCTCTTTCCAATACCACCACACAAGAAAACTAACTTCATCTGGGAATCCTCTCCACGATTTTTTCGACAAATTCTTTTATCCTTTTGAAACCTTGTTCACTCCTTGATTCATAAGCAACTGATATTTTTGATTCTGTATGTGTAGGTCTTAACAATGCCCATCCATCATCGAACATTATTTTCACTCCATCTAACGTATCAATATTGTAACCCTTGTTTCTCAATTCTTCCTTCAGGTTTTTTATGAAAGAAAATTTTTCCGATTCTTTGATTGGAATTCTCATCCCTTCTGATACTTGTGAATAATACTTTGGCAAATCTTTGAAATGGTCTTTTAATTTTTTACCAGATTTTGTCAAGAATTCTATCAACCTAAGGCTTGCAAAAAGAGCATCGTCAGAATTGAAAATTTCTTCAAAGTAATAATGGCCTGACAATTCACCTGCTAAGATAGCATTTTCTTTAACCATTCGTTGTGTGATATAAGTATGACCAACCTTAGAAACAACAGGAACACCATTATTTTTTCTTATGACATCTTCAATCATCATCGAAGAGAGCGCATCGTAAACAATCTTGGAATTAGGTTTCTTATCAAGAACTTGTTGGATTAACAAAGCAAAAATTTGGTTTGGCTCTACAATTTTACCATTCTCATCGACTACTCCTAATCTATCCCCATCACCATCATAAGCAAAACCCAAGTCTGCTTTAACTTCTAGAACCTTTTTTTGTAGATCAATCATGTTTTCTTTTTTTGATGGATCTGGCTGGTGATTTGGGAAGTTTCCATCAGGTTCACAGTATAATTCGTATACATCAATGCCGATTTTTTTCAAGACTTTTGGGTAGATTAATCCTGGAGAAGCATTACCTGCATCGACAACTATCTTCATGTCTACTGATTTTGTAATGTTGATTTTGCTCAACAGAAAATTGCTGTATTCTTCCATGATATTTTTTTTGACTACATTCCCTTCACCCTCAGCACATTTTTCATTATTGAATATTTTTTGTATCTCATTCAGACCAGATTCATAACTGATTGGTATGGCATTTGCATCGTTAAACTTGAAGCCGTTGAATTCCTTTGGATTGTGGGAAGCAGTAATCATCATCCCTCCATCACATTTCAGGTGTTTGGTAGAAAATATAATCATGGGTGTTGTAACCATCCCAATGTCAATGACATCACACCCAGTCGATACTAATCCTTTAATCAGTTGTTGTTTGAGTGAAGGGCCACTCAATCTAGCATCATTACCGATGATAATTTTTCCTGGATTGAACGTTCCGAACGCTTTACCGATTTTAAAAGCAAATTCTTCATTTATTTGTGTAGGATAAATCCCTCTTATGTCGTATGCTCTGAATATTGGCATTTTTTTTCACCATTTCTATTTATTGCCTTTGAGAGTAAGTTGATGTTTTTCATTTAAAAATTCTCCATTTATTAATCCACTGTATGACCCTGTTCTCCTACTTGACAGTCACGCTCTTTGCGAGATTTCTAGGTTTATCCGGATCACAACCTCTTAATAAAGCCAATTGATAAGCTAGAATCTGCATGGGTATTATCTGTGTTATCGGGTTTAGGTTGCCAACATCTGGTGCCTTGATGAAAAAATCAAACACTTCATTGTTACTTGTACTCACTCCGATTATATAACCACCACGCGCCTTTATCTCCATAGCATTCGATATTATCTCTTTCTTATTTTCTTCAGAAGCAAAAACTATGCATGGTGTATCTTGTTCTATCAAAGCAATTGTCCCGTGTTTCAGTTCACCTCCACTGAAACCTTCTGCGTGTATGTAAGACACTTCTTTGATTTTTAATGCAGCTTCTAGTGAAGTCGGGAATTGCAGTCCACGTCCAATCGTGAATATGTGATCCTTGTCTTTTAACCTTTCGGCCAACTTTTTGATATATTTTCTAGTGCTTGCCGATGTCAGGTTGTATATAGTGTTCCAAGCATACTCCAAATTCTTTTTCCCTTCTTCATATTTCCCAGCTACTGTATATGCAAGCAAAGACAAAACAGCTAGTTGTGCAGTATAGGTTTTCGTAGATAACACACATATTTCTGGACCTGCATGCAACATCAATGATTTGTCAGAACTTCTCTGCAATGACGAACCCATAACGTTCACTATCGACATCACTTTGCTTCCTTTCTTTTTGGCTGTCCTAACAGCATCCAACACATCAATAGTCTCGCCACTCTGTGAAACAGCAATAACGAGCGAATCTGGTGTAAGGAAATGTTCATAATTTGAAAACTCTGAGCCAAGTACAACATTAACATGCATTTTCGCTACCTTCGAGAATATGTAACTGACTGATAAACAAGCATGATAAGAACTGCCACATGCGACGAAGAACACCCCTTTAGCATTTTTTACGGTTTCAGCGACTTCAAACAACGTAGGCTTATCTTGGTTTGCAGCTTTTTTCACGGTGTCGACTTGTTCAGATATCTCCTTCATCATGAAATGGTCAAAGTTTCCTTTCTCTGCTTGTTCAGCACTCCAATCGATACTGTGCACAGGTCTCTTGACTTGTTTACCTGTTTCCAGATTATGAAATCTTATTTTACCATCCTTGCTAAGAACGATGAAATCATTGTCATGTATGTACATCACTTTTTTCGTGTGTTCAAGAAATGCTGGAATATCACTCGCAACAAAATTTTCCTCTTTACCCACACCTATTACAAGTGGTGATCCGTTCCTTGATGCCACAATTTTCCCTTCACCTTCGAATATCGCAAGTACTGCATAGTACCCTTCCAATTGTTTCATCGCGTCCATAGCAGCACGTTCAAAATCTTTTCCTTTTCTCATCTCAAATTCAATGAGGTTGGGTATAGTTTCTGTGTCGGTCTCACTGTAAAATGTAAACCCATTTTGTTCGAGCATTTTTTTGAGCTCTTGATAATTCTCTACTATGCCGTTATGTATGACCGCAATTTTTTTGTTGTTTGAAACGTGAGGATGAGCATTAAAATCTGTCACGCCACCATGAGTTGCCCAGCGTGTGTGTGAAATTCCGAGATTTCCTTCCAAGGAATGAAAATTGATTTTATCATGAACCTCATGTATCCTACCAGCACCTTTTAGGATATCTAGGTTTTCACCAATCGTGCACATACCAACAGAATCATAACCTCTGTATTCAAGTTTCTTTATCGATTCTAGCAGTATTGGAGTTGCCTTTTTTTTACCGACATAACCTACGATTCCACACA
>DAOVGP010000011.1 GCA_030672375.1 Candidatus Aenigmatarchaeota archaeon
AGACTGGTCCCTTTCATCCAGAGTTTAGATAGGAAATTTTTGATAAAAAGATTTACAATCACTTAACCATCTATTCTTAGTGATACCTTGTTAGAATCAGAATCAAAAATCTTTAAAGACGAAAGAATCTTGAACCCAGAATACTTACCAGAATTATTACCACACAGAGAACATCAGATAGAAAGAATTGCAAATAATATATATCCTGCAAGTAAAGGAAGATCTGCTCAAAACATATTCATTTTTGGAGGTCCAGGGGTTGGAAAAACTGCATCAGTTAAATTTGTCTTCAGAAAATTTCAAGAATTTTCAGACAGAGTTAAGACTATCTACATCAACACATGGGATTATAGCACATCTTACGCAATACTCACAAAATTAGTCTTAGACTTAGGTTTCTTTGTTCAGAGAAGAGGATTGTCCAAGGATGAAGTTATGGAGAGGTTGATAGAAGCATTGAAGAAAACTAAGAAGAGTCTTATTGTTTGTTTGGACGAAGTTGATCAATTGATTAAGAAAGATGAGAAATCTTTATACAATCTTTTACGATTGGATCAGTATGTCGATAATCCTATTGGTCTAGTAATGATATCTAATTATCGCGATATATTCATTAACGTCGAACCGAGGATCAAGAGTAGTTTAGATGTTGAAGAAATTGAATTTAAATCGTATAGTTTACAGGAGATGAAGGATATTCTTTTGGAAAGATGTAAAAAAGCTTTCAGACTAGATGTCCTACAAGAAGGTGTTATACTCCTTTGTACCAATCATGCTGTTAATAAAGGTGGGGATGTTAGAATCGGTTTAGAATGTTTGAGAAAGGCAGCAAGAATATGTGAAGAAGAAAATTCAGATAAAATAAAAGTCGGACACGTTAAACAAATCTTGAAACAAGTTGGGCCAGTGAAACTCGAAATCATGAGAAAAAAACTAGAGGGTGTTGAAAAGAATATTGTTGAATTATTATCACAAGAAAAGGAAATCACATCAACTGAATTACATAAAAAATACGTTGAAAAATTTGGGAAGATAACTCAATTTGGCTTGAGGAAACATATAAAACATCTTGAAGGTATAGGAATTCTTAAATCTAAAGTGAGTAGAAAAGAAACAAGAGGAAGAAAGTACTTTATAAGTTTAATTAAATGTAAAAAATTTACTACATAAAAGTAAGTTTTAAAAATACTCCAGTTCACTAATATTGTTTAGCGAGGAAGACCATAGCGAACTTTGTCTATAAAGGTAGAGCAGCCTGGAGTTGTAGAACAGAATGCTCGCGGGGCTCATAACCCCGAGGTCGTAGGTTCAAATCCTACCCTCGCTATGCCGCTTTTCTTCCAAACTTATCTTTCAATTTAACCTCAGGAACAACATACTCTATTTCTTCCATCTTTGATTTAATCAACTTAATTCTTCTTTCCAAATCATCCAAATCTCTTTGATAAGCAACAGAAGCATCTAATGCCTTACCAACTCTCTTTGATACTGTGGATAAATATCTGGATATCAGATCAATTTGTTGTGTCATAGTTTCTAGTCTTTTCATGATAGTGTCGATTTTAGATTCCATCAATCTTTCTTCAAGCATCTTAGGTTTTTTCTTGAAATTTTCTTCTTCGCTCTCAAGGAACATAACATCACTATTTTATCTATGTTAGCAAAAGATTTAAGGAGATAGTACGGCTAGGATGTATGGGTCCACGCGGAGTTGAACCGCGCTCTCTGCCGTGTAAGGGCAGTGTCCTAACCGATAGACTATGGACCCAGTAATAATTCTTAGAATCTTATAGTTTTATAAAATTATCAAAAAGTTAAAAAGAAGGTAAACCAGCAACGTTGACAACCATTGAAACTATCTGTTTCACTTCAAGTCTTGGTTTCCACTTGAACATTCCATCCCACATTTTTATTGTCCCTTTATCTCCATTTATTGTGACTGAATACCCGTTTCCATTCAAGTACTTGATCTTTGGCACGATTGATATACATCTTAAAGAGTCAGGTTTTGACACGATATAATCTTTGTATTTTCTGTTGTTTTCCAAATGCCTTCCACGAATGATGGTATACCATAGACCGTGGATATACTTGAACATCGCTTGTTTCAACTCTGAACTGTGCTTTCTTGTTATATGCATTAGGTGACCCGCATCAAGACAAATAGTTGATAAAGTCACTTCTAAGAGATTTTCTATTATCCCCTTAATCTTGTGTGTAATAAAGTCGACACCACGGTATATCTCTAAAGTTCTTAGTTCCAAATTGATAAAGCAATAGACTTTCCTAACAACCTTCTCCTTTCCATTGGCTTTAAGATATTCTACCATTTCATAGGCTTCATCTGAGAAAGCCCTCTTTAACCCTATTTCTATATCCTCTTCATACCAAACGTCTATTTCTATTTCATTCTCATTATACTTGGATGCTTTTGCCTTTAACCAACACCCATTATTTTTCTTGCCGTTCAATCTATCGATTATATCATCTCTAGTCGGCAAGGGTTCTATTTTAAACAAAGTGATAGTTGTCATTTCACAACACCTCCATATATCATTTAATGTCTATATATTATATTAATTACATTTATATATTAGTACTATTTAAATATAACTGGGGTGAAGTTGTGATGAAAGATTTTAAAACGTCCAAAGAAGTGGAGTATGACACAAAAAATACCAAAAAAGTCATGAAAATCTTAAAAAAGAGTGATAGGGGTATGACAATAACCGATGTCGCACAAGAACTTAAGTTGAACAGACATACAATAACTAAAATACTCGATAGGCTTTTGATAGAGAAGAAAGTTAACTATGATGAAAAGGGACCTGCAAAGATATTTTATTCTACAGGAACGAGCAAATTTGTCGGTAGAGTAGATCAAGGTAAATTCGATAAACTGTGGATAGATGTGTTCAACCCTAAGTACCCAAGTGAACAACCTTTTATTAGGGTTAATCAGACAAAACATGATCATTTAATAAGAGCTAGTAGTAAGTTCAGGTCTGTTGGTGCAATATCGATAAAAAGACGAAACGTGATAACCTTCATTAGACTACTAAAGAACATTGCAAGGGATGAGTTTAATTTAAAGATTTAAGATTTTAATTCTACATAGTTAAAGGAGTTTTTAATGACAAACCAAAACGAAGTTCAGAAAAAATTAGTAAGGTACCAAGTATTGGATGGTCGGATTAAAGTATTAAGCCAAAGAAGAGAATTGTTGCTGGCTAAAATGTTAGAAATCGAAAGTACTCTGAACTCTATAGAAGAAATCAAAAAGAGTAAAGGTGAGGAGATATTATTATACTTGGGATCAAATGTGCTCGTGCCGAGTTCTCTGAAAAAAACGGGAAAAATGATAATTGAACTGGGCTCAAACATTGCAATAGAAAATACACCAGAAAAAACTAAAGAGATTTTAAATAAGAGAAAAAGTATAATAGAGGATGGTTTAAAAACAGTACAAGAAGAATTGATTAAATTAAGTGATGAATTCTCAAGACTTGAGCCTGAAATCCAAATGTTGATAGAAAGATCTAGACCTTCTTCAAAAAAGTAAAAAACGGGATAAAATGTTTGGATTCTTGAAGAAAGTTTTTAAGAAAAAAATTAAGGATGTCTCTTCATCCGTATCAAAAAAAATTTTGGAGAAGAAAATATCCGAAAAAGATGTAGAAAGTATTTTAGAGGATTTAGGAATTACATTGTTGCAAGCAGATGTTGCCTTTGAGGTTAGTGAAAAAATAAAGGAAGACCTTAAGAAAAATTTAGTTGGGAAGGAAGTAAAAAGAGGTAAAGTGAAGGATGTTGTTCTCAAAACGTTTAAAGACAGCCTATCTGAGGTTCTAAATATTCCAAAGGTCGATTTGAACGATATAATCAAGAAGAATAAACCCTCACTTTTTCTATTCTTAGGATTCAACGGATCGGGAAAAACGACTTCGCTTGCAAAGGTTGCCAATTATTTAAAACAAAAGGGGTTCTCTTGCGTTTTGGCCGCTGGTGATTCATTTCGTGCTGCAAGTATTGAACAACTGGAAGAACACGGTAAAAAACTCAGCATAAAAGTTATAAAACACGGCTACGGAGCTGATTCCGCTGCTGTAATATTCGATGCGAAAAAACATGCTGAAGCTAAGGGGATAGATGTTGTTCTTGCTGATACTGCTGGTCGAAGCCATACTAATAGAAACCTAATGGATGAATTAAAAAAAATTTGCAATGTGAATAAACCTGATTTAAAGATATTAGTTATTGATTCTTTAGTCGGTAATGATGCTGTTCATCAAGCAAATATGTTTGATGAAGTTGTTGATATAGATACTGTCATGTTCACGAAGATAGATGTAAATGAGAAAGGTGGTTGTATACTTTCCGTTTCCCACACTCTGAAAAAACCTATTCTTTTCCTCGGAACTGGTCAGGAATACTCATCCTTAAAAATATTTAAACCACAGGAATTTATTGAGAATATAATTTAGATGATTTTTATGTT
>DAOVGP010000004.1 GCA_030672375.1 Candidatus Aenigmatarchaeota archaeon
CCGAGTGAAGCAGAAGCTGGTGTTTATAATGGTGATATGACTGTAACGGCTGATGGAAAGACAGAGAGTATACCTGTATCGATATCAATATCGGGCAAAGGCGCTACATACTTAGATGTTGTTGTTGAGGTTAAAACAAAAAGAGTTGGTATAAATGAAACTGCTAAATTCCATATAATGTTATACAACCTTGGATTCAGGAAGAAATTTGATGTTACCTTGGATTATTTGATAAAAGACTTTAAAACTGAGAGAGTTATTCATGAAGAAAGTGAAATTAGAAGTATTCAAACTTCTGAATCATTCATCAAAAACATTCCTTTATCTGAAGTTAACATAACTACTGGTCAATACCTATTTGAAGTTCATGCTAAATATGATGACAGGCTTGTAACAGCAACAGACGATTTCGAGGTAGTTTTATCATTCTGGACTTCAGAAAGAATGATGCAAATGACTTTAGTTCTCACGATAACAGGTTCTATAGTTGCGATCATTATAGGACGGAGAAGGTATATCGCATGGAAACACGCAAAGGCACGATACATATTTCCAATCGACATGGACAAATTACCTAAAGGTGAAATTTGGCTAGGAAAAATCGCCGAGACAAAGAGCAAAACATATTTCAGTATAGACGACCTAACAACTCATGTATTAGTAGCAGGGGCAACAGGTGCTGGGAAATCTGTTTCTGCCATGGTCTTTGTAGAGGAGTTGTTAGATAAAAAAATTCCTGTTGTGGTTTTTGATCCAACTGCTCAATGGTCAGGATTCGTAAGGTCATGTAAAGATCCTAAACTACTCAGATATTACAGTGATTTTGGAATAAATGTTAGAGATACCAGACCTTATCGTGGAATGATATACGAAGTCACTGACCCGAACGTAAAGATAGATTTCAAGGAGTACATGAACCCAGGAGAAATAACAGTCTTTACTCTGAACAAATTGAAACCTGGACAGTACGATGACGCTGTAATTAATATAATAAATACTATATTCGCCCAAGGTTGGGAAGAATCTACAAAATTGAGAATGATAGTAGTATTCGACGAGGTTCATCGTCTGCTGGAGAAGTATGGAGGAAAGGGTGGATATGTTGCACTGGAAAGAGCGTGTAGAGAATTCAGGAAATGGGGCATCGGTCTGATAATGGCATCACAAGTACTGTCTGATTTCAAAGAAGCCATTAAAGGAAATGTATTAACAGAAGTTCAATTGCATACAAAGTCTTTGGAGGATTTAGAAAGGGTGGAGAAAAAATATGGTTTTGAATACGCAAAAAAAGTGACAAAACTGGAAGTGGGTGTGGGCATGATGCAGAATCCAAAGTATAACGAAGGTAGACCTTGGTTCGTAAGTTTCAGACCAACTTTACACTCACCGCACAAGATTCCTGATACAGATATGAATACTTACAGAGAATATGCTGCTCTATTACGGATGATAGGGACAAAGATTGAAGGTTTAGAAAAATCTGGTATGGATGTTTTCGATCTGAAGACAGAATTAAAATTAGCAAAAGATAAGCTCAAGAAGGGTAGATTCAGGATGGCTAAAATATATATCGATTCATTAAACAAACATTTAAGTAGAGGGTGATGAGAATTTTCGGTTTCAAAAAAAAAGATGTTGAAAAAAAAGAGAGTGGATCAGAAAAAAGTACAGAAGAAGTTTTAAAGGAAAAATATGGTGTTCTCAAAGAAATACCTAAAAGAAAAGTGGAAGTGGAAGGGTTACCTTTTCAGCATGTAATGCGCCCTAAAGAAGTGGGGGAGCCAAAATTACCCGATCTATTACTAAGAATAGAGAAAATGGATGGTAAATTAGATTTTATTAACAGTTTTAGGGATAATGTCAATGAAAGAATTACACAACTTGCTGAAGAAATCGGTGAGTTAAGAACCATGGTCATGGAGAGAGATCGTTCTTTCGATAAGATCTCTGTAGAATTTGAGACAGTTAAAGATACTGTCAGTGGTCTCGAGCCAATGGAATTAAAGAAGCATTTCGAGAAAAGAGAAAAAGAAATCGTAGAGAATAAGGCAAAGATTGAAAGTATCGAAAATTTAGTTAAGGCTCTGGCTGAAGAAAGTAAAAAGTTTAGAAGCATGATGGAGAAAATAAAGAGTTTTGAAAATCTGATTGATGTTTCTTATGATATCGACAGAAGAATCTCAAAAATCAAAGAAGCTAAGGATCATGTTGATATGGTAGTTTCAAAGGTTGAGAGTATTTTCTCAGAAATGAACGATAAAGTGAGTGAACTTGAGAGCCAGAGAGAAAAGATAGACAAATTGGATGGGTTGACTATAGAAATGACTAAAATGCTCGATGAAGTTAGTGTGAGGCTCAACAGGTTCGTAGAAAAGAAAGATTTGAATGAGCTCAAGAAGGATGTTGATGAAGATTTGAAAAAAATCGAAGCACATCTTAAAGGCAGTGTACCTGTTAAAGGAAAGCCAGTCCCTGTTTCTAGGCCAGTTCCTGATACTAGATTAACCGAATTGTACTCTCAGATATCAAAATTGAAGTCAATCATAGACAGCCAAAACATGGCAATCAAGAATATTACTTCAAGGTTAAGTGGTAGAGGAATTCCGACAGGAAGCTTAGAAATAAGAAACATTAAACTTTCACTCAGGTTTTTCCAGATTATGAATATACTAACTTTTGAAAGAAATGCAAAGAAAATAAAGAACTATCTTTCTGAGGTAAGAGGGATAGCACAAGAAATGAAGTCTAATGGTATTTGGAACGAAGAAAAAGAGAGTTATATGAAAGAAATTTTGAACAAATTATCCAGGAGAATAGAACCTTTGGGAAGCAGAAAATCAGGGACGGGTTAATCGAATGGTATTCATAAAGGAGCAAGAAACCACTTTAAAGAAACAACTCAGTCTTCTAGATTTGATTGTTTTTGGTATTGGATCAACAATAGGAGCTGGTATATTCATTCTAATCGGACTGGGTGCATCAATAACAGGTCCAGGTATTATTGTCTCATTTATTCTCGGGACTTTAATCTCCCTTTTCATCGCCTTGAACTATGCAGAGTTAAGTACGTCTATACCGACAGCAGGTGGTAGTTACTCTTTTGTTAAGGAAGGTTTGGGTGGAATAATAGCATTTTATGTGGGTTGGTTGATTTGGTTGGGTAGCGTTGTTTATTCAGCCCTATCTACTGTAGGTTTCGTGCAATACTTGAATTATATTTATCCACTTCCTTTTCAAGATTTGATTGGTATCCTAATTCTTATTGGGTTCGCATTCCTGAACATGAAGAGTTTTAAAAAAGCAATGATGGTTCAGAAAATAATAACTTTAATTCTTCTAGCCATTTTTATCATTACTATCGTTACAGGTTCAATGAACTTTGACGTCAAAAAACTCTCACCCCTATTCCCTAAAGGAATACCATCGATTTTCGTTGGAACTAGTCTCATCTTCGTATGTTTTATTGGGTTTGCGATGCTCACAACGGTTTCAGAAGAAGCAAAGGAACCAAAAAATATAGGGATAGCGTTGATAGCTTCTGTGTTGATCTCTGGCTTAATATACATCGGTATTTCTATTGTCACGATTGGTTCGGTTCCTATCGATGTTCTGATAAACTCTAAAGCTCCTCTGATGGAATTAGTCAAGGATAATTCGATACTAACTGGTTTCATGTTGTTAGCGGCAATTCTGGCAACACTCTCTTCTCTGAACGTATCATTAGTAGCAGCATCAAGGAATCTATTTGCTTTGAGTAGGGACGGCTACGTACCTAAGATATTCAGTTCAATCCAAAGAAAATATAAAACACCGCATATAGCGATGTTGTTCTCAGCTCTTATGGCTGTTTTGTTTGTTGCGAGTAGGTCAATCGATTTCATAGCATACTTGTCCAGTTTTGGATATATTTTCGCTTTCTCTTTAGTATCTTGTTCTTTATTTATCTTAAGAAAAAAACGCAAATACCTAGAGAGACCATTTAAAGTTCCATTCTATAAATTCTTTTCGTTAGTGGGTTTTGCCGTACCCCTCATCCTCATTCTATTCCTAGAAAGTAGCGCTATATTTACTGGTATTGTGTGGATGATCATAGGTTTCTTTGTTTATTGTTTACATACATTAGGTGTGGATAGATTTAGGATGGCATTTGGTGGAATAAACATCCTTATTTCTATTTTATCTTTTACTGTTTGGTACTCGTTAAAAATTGGCTTTTCAACCATGGGAACCTCCCCCAAGATACTAATATCATATACGAGTTTAATTATCGGTGTGATATGTCTTATTACAGGAATATTGTTCATGAAGAAAATTAAGATTCCAAAGAAAGAAGAAAAAGTCCGGATATGAGGGAAAACCCACCCATGATACTGAGGGTAGCAAAGATAGAAGTTCTTAAAATATCTGATGGCAGTATCGATTCAAGGAATTCAATTTGATGGAAGAAGAGATAAACTCCTATCATAGATACTAGACCTAGGAAAATCTGGAATGAACCGAAAATTGTGTTCAATTTTTCTTTAGCTATCAGATAAAAACTTCTTTTTAACTTGAAACTGTAGGTTTTTGTTTCTATACTGAGAAGGTTTTTGAGTCGCCTCGTCAATTCAGTCTGCACAGAAATTAGATCTCTCGCAGTTACTATTCCTACTATCTTTCCACCATCAATCACAGGGAGTTTATCTATTTTATTTTCTTTCATTATTTTTACAGCTTCTTCTATTTTCTTGTGTGGAGATATTGTTATAACGTTTTTGGTCATGATATTTTCTGCATAAATATGTTTCAGACTTTTTTCTGTTGCTACGGCATCAGTCAGGATATCCCTCTCAGTCAATATACCAGTTATATTACCTTTCTTGTTCAGGATGATAAGACTTCCAATATGTTGTTTGGACATTAATTTGGCTGCATCAATAATTTTCATATTTGAATGGGCAACTTTGACATTCTTGTTCATTATATCTTTAATTAGCATATGATTCAACCCCTCTTAAACCATAAAAAATTTTTCAATCATTTACTGATTAAGGCAATTCCACCTAGGGTGTGTAGTGATCCAACCAATGCAAGCAGAGCACAAACAATGAATTTATATTCGATTTGGAAAGTGATAGGGAATTTATCAACTGCAATCAAACCTAATATTGTAAACAAGATAAAACCTAAGAAAAGTAAAGCTCCACCTATAGCCATACCTAATTGTTGAATTTTGGAAACAAACATTATCTTTTCTGCTGCCTTCTCTGCCTTTTTTGCTTCTTGAGCCAGAGCTTCTACTACCTGTTTGGTGTCTTTAGAAATCTTTACTTCTTTCTTCTCGACCATTAATAGATTATGGAATATTTTCGCATATAAAAGTTACTAGAAAAAACTCGAACCTACTGAAATCATTTTTATTGTTAAAACAATTTTATAATTTTCTTGTATACTTCTTTGCTAGTTTTGCTATTGTTTCCTTGAGTCCTAGTCCTAAAGCTATCGCTATTCCAAAACCAACCGAGCCGACTAATATCAGTATTATACCGTCGATCACATGGGAACTTATTCCAACTAATGGGAGTGCTAGGTCGATTGCTATTATCATCGTGAAGAAAAATATCACTTGGCCAATTAGTCCAGAGTATTCTGCTTTTGTTGCTATTACCTGTCCTTCAACATACTTAGCTATTAGATAACCTATCAATATTACTATTATCCCTTCCAACAGCTTTGGTAAGAAGGTTAATATTTGAGCGAAAAACAATGTTAACTCTGGAATCCCTAGAATACCTACTGCAGATCTCATGACCCAAAGATAAATGATCCATGAAATAATCATTGGAAACATAGTGCTAATTTGAAAACCTCGACCAAATCTGAAGTATCTATCTGCGCTTAACTTCTTCAAGATATTCTTTGTAATTTTTCCTGCTAGTCTGCCTACAAGCCAACCTACCAATAGAACTACTGTTGCAGCAGCCACTTGAATCAAATAATTTGTTATAGTTTCTAAACCTGGTAGTAAATACAAATTTTCTAATACCATATAATCAATAATAAATTGGAGAAGCTGGTTTATAAAAATTAATCCACGCCGGGACTGGGATTTGAACCCAGACGTCCTAAGGACACAGCATATCTGGTAAATTCCAGTGTTACACTCTAAGAGATCTGCGCACTACCAGGTTATGCGATCCCGGCATTAAATTAATTTCTTAGTAATTTCAATAATAAACCTATCTTCATAAATATTATAGATTACTACTCTAATTTCTCATTTAGAAAAAAGTGTCTTGTTTTTATTCTTCCAGAGGAATAGGTACTTCATCGGCATAAGAGCTTCAAGATCAGTCGTGTAACCACATCTCCTACAGATGTAACCTATGTGTATTTTCTTATTGAGTAAGTTCTTCCCGTATATGTTATCAACCTTCTTTTTACAAACGGGACATTGTTCTAATTTCGTCATCTTTGGCATTTTTTTGGTCTTTGCTTTTATCTCGATATTCGGAATCTTTATCACTAAATTCTTGACTCTTCTAGGAGATAGTACAAACTTTGGATCGTATTTTCTTAACCTATTTAAAACATGGAAACACAAATCTTCCTGAGATTGAACTATACGCCTTTTCTTGAGGATCTCTTTTGTGATATTAATAACAAAATGATCCTTCGGAATTTTCTTAGTTACCATGCCATCTGATAAGAATATAGGTTTGAATATAATTATTTTACTGTTTGATAATTTTTAAATGCTCCTTTGAATTTAATTATAAGTATGAGAAAAATAACAGTCGGGCTTATGGAGCCAGTAAAGGTAAGAAGTAAAAAAAGAACGGTTGAGACCTTAGGAAAATTTGATACAGGTGCTAGGAGAACTAGTATCGATAGAAATTTAATTTCAAGAATAGGAGTAAAACATGTAGGAAGAACATCTACTTCTAACGTCCATGGAACAACAATGAGGCCTCTTGTCAATGTTTTATTGGAAATAAAGGGAAGAAAAATAAAAATTCAAGCTAATGTGGCAGATAGGAGTTCTAGAAAATATAAAATTCTATTGGGTAGAGATGTTATATTCAAGAATTTTATAATCGATATCTCAAAAACTCATAATTCACCAGAATTAGGGGATTTAAAATGAAAGCATGTGTAATCGGTAGTGAGTCGCGTGCATCATCGACTATGAAGATTTTTGAGGCTTTGAAGGATATCAATAAATTTAAATCAGTGTTCTTCGCAACGACTGAAGGGATAAGAATTGGAGTTAAAGATGGAAATTTTCCTATTTTTTACAAGGATATAGATTTATGTAAATTTGATGTTGTACTTCCAAGAATAGGAGCTTCAAAAGCTTTATTCGGTTATTTGTTAGTAAAATACCTAAGGAAGAAGGATGTTTATGTGCCTATGACACCGGAATCTATCGTTATTGCTCACAATAAATTCTTGACATTAGAAGTGCTAAACAAAGCCAACATTCCGATTCCAGAGACCTATTTAACTATGTCCCCTGCTACTGCAAAGAGGATAATCGACAAGATGAAACCACCAGTGGTCATGAAATTACTCGGTGGGACTGGGGGAAAAGGTGTGATGTTTTCCCCTGAAAGGCATTCTGCAGTCACTATGATTGATACTCTAGGTGTTTTGAATCAACCACTATTTATTGAGAAGTACGTAAAAAACCCAGGAGAAGATATAAGAGTTATTGTCGTAGGGAACGAGGCTGTTGCGTCCATGAAAAGAAAAGCAAAGAAGGGTGAAAAAAGGTCAAATTTAGCTGCGGGAGGAAAAGGTGTCGCTTATAGTATAAACAATGAAATAGAAGATATAGCGGTGAGATCTGCAGATGCTATTGGAGCTGAGATTTGTGGTGTAGATATAGTTGAAAGTCGTGATGGTCCAGTAGTTTTAGAGGTGAACATCTGCCCAGGAATGAAGATAAGTCAAATCACTGGTATCAACGTTGAAAAGAGGATAGCTGAGTATGTGGCACGTAAAGGCGACTATTATAGAGAAACGAAAGAAATAAAAGGACTCGGTTATTATATCGAGAAATTATCTAAATGGTTTTCTGAGACGTTGGAAGAGTAGAATGGTAATAAGACAAGGAAAATTAGAAGACATAGAATCACTGAGAAAAATAGATAATCTTTCTCTAAAGGCCAAACATTCTACTGATTATTTTTTAGAAAACTTGGGTAACATAATGGTTACAATTGATAGTGGAAGAGTTTTAGGTTACATCATGTGTAAAGGTGAAGAAATCTCTAACTTAGTAGTTCATCCTGATTTTAGAAAAAAAGGAATAGGTAATAGTCTGGTGAAAGAAGTGATGAAAAAATCGAAAAGACTCATTTTAAGGACGAGGGAAACTAATAGAGATGCTTACATCTTTTTTAAGAAAATTGGTTTTACCAAAAAGAGAAAGATACAAAAATACTATTCTAACGGAGATAATGCCATAGAGATGGAATTTAAAAAACAATAAAATTTATCTTCATCATCTGCATAATTTTAAGAAATTATCTAATATTTCATGTCTTGCTGGATTCATTTCAGGATGGAATTGAACTCCGTAATGCGGTCTTTTCTTATGTTCAATCATTTCGTTTTCGCAGTCAGTCGACCAAGCAAGTTGTTCAAGACAATCTGGAAGAATGCCAACCGCATAACTATGCCCTTT
>DAOVGP010000023.1 GCA_030672375.1 Candidatus Aenigmatarchaeota archaeon
TTCTTTCGTTCTGCCTTAAAAGATAAAGAATTTAACGAAAAATTTGAAATTGTTGCTATTAATAACCTGTCAGATGCTAAGAATTCAGCTTATCTTCTAAAATATGACTCTGTGCATGGTGTTTTAGATGCTGAAGTTGAAGCAAAGGAGAAAGCGATTAATGTTAATGGGAAAGATATAAAAATTTTTTCTGAACGTGATCCAGAAGATATACCTTGGAAGGATTTGGATGTAGAAATAGTCCTAGAATGCACTGGTATATTTAGAGATAGGGAAGGTGCATCAAAACATCTAAAAGCTGGGGCAAAAAAAGTGATAATCTCCGCACCTGCAAAAAACCCAGATGTAACTATTTTACTGGGAGTTAACGAAAAGATGTATGATTCAGAAAAACACAACATAATCTCCATGGCTTCTTGTACAACTAACTGTCTAGCTCCGATGGTAAAGGTTTTGGGAGAGAATTTCGGTTTAAAAAGAGGTTTTATGACAACATGTCATGGTTATACAAACGACCAAAGGATTTTAGATTCATCACACAAAAAAATAAGGAGGGGGAGAGCGGCAGCTGTATCAATCATACCAACAACAACAGGTGCAGCAAAAGCAATAGGTGAAGTCATACCTGAACTTAAAGGTAAGCTTGTCGGAGGTGCTCTAAGAGTACCAGTACCAAATGGATCTATCGTAGATTTGGTAGCTGAGCTAGAAAAAGAAGTTAGTGGAAAAGAGATTAACTCGTCTTTCAAAAAAGCAGCTGAAGGAAAGTTAAAAGGCATACTACAATACACAGAAGATCCAATAGTTTCAGTAGATATAATAGGTAACCCTCATTCATGTATAATTGACGGATTGAGTACTCTAGTCTTAAGTGAAAAAAGTAATCTAGTAAAAGTTTTTGGTTGGTACGATAATGAATGGGGATATTCTACGAGATTAGTTGATTTAGTGAAATACATTGTAAAGTGAAAAGATGGGGAAAAATTTTTCGACTTTAGACGACTTTAATTTTAAAAATAAAACTGTGATATTGAGAGTCGATATCAATTCCCCTTACAATGAAAAAACAAAAAAGATAGAAACTTCAGACAGATTAGTTGAAAGTGCTAAGACGATAAAAGAATTATCGAAAAAAGAAGCGAAAGTTGTAATTCTTGCTCATCAAGGTAGAAAAGGAGATCCTGACTTCTTGCCATTGAAACAACATTCTCGATTGTTGGCAAAATATGTTGAGAAAAAAGTTGGATACGTCAACGATATAATAGGAGAGAAAGCCGTTAACAAAATCAAAGGTTTAAAGAAAGGACAAATAATACTTCTGGATAATGTAAGATTCCTAGAAGAAGAAATAAAAAATAAAACACCTAAAGAACATTCAAAGAGTCAACTTGTTCAGGCACTCTCACCACTAGCTGACATATTCGTCAACGATGCATTTTCAGCTGCACATAGATCACATGCTTCCATAGTTGGTTTCACGAAAGTTCTTCATTCAGTCGCTGGTCGTACTATGGAAAAAGAAATTAAATCGATCAAAAAAATCATCACTAAAATGAAGATATCAAAACATGATACTTTTGTCTTGGGTGGAACAAAACCAGATGAACCGTTGAATGTAATGGGACACATGTTAAAAAAACGGACTTTGGAAAAAGTTTTAGTCTGTGGTGTAATAGGAGAACTTTTTTTGATTGTGAATGGATACAAACTTGAAAGAGTTAACATGAATTTTCTAAAGAAGAAAGGTTATCTCGATTATCTTCCTCAAGTTAAAAAACTATGGAAAAAATACAAGAAAAGAATAGAGATACCATTGGATGTGGCTGTAGAAATTAAGAGAAAGAGGAAGGAATTTTCTGTAGAGGAATTGCCGAAAAACTCACAGATTATGGATATAGGTATAGAAACATGTGTGAAATATGCTAGAATTATAAACGAATCAAGGAATATAGCAATGAAGGGGCCAGCTGGTGTATACGAAAAAAATGAATTTGATTTAGGAACGAGAATAATATTGGAAGTGATAGCCAACTCCAAGGGGTTTTCCCTAGTTGGTGGTGGTCACACTCTATCAGCATTAAAAAAATTCAATATCGATAAAAATAGGTTTTCACACGTGAGTCTTGGTGGAGGTGCATTAATCACCTATCTCTCTGGAGGGAAAATGCCAGGCATAGAAACACTCATGAAATAGAAAACTATAAGATTCCGTAATACTTATTTTAAGTAAATTGGTGGTGAAAAATGAAAATAACGTTGAGTGTGATTAAAGCAGATATAGGAAGCTATGTTGGTCATAATAAAGTTCATCCTGAATTGATCGAAATTGCGAAGAAAGAATTATCAAAAGCAAAGGAGAATAAAGAGATAATCGATTATTTTGTGTTTAATTGCGGTGATGACTTAGAGCTTGTGATGACACACACAAAGCCAGTGGAAGACCCAAAAATCCATGGAATCGCATGGAAAATCTTCGATTTGGGTACAAAAAAAGCGAAAGAGTTGAAATTGTACGGTGCTGGTCAAGACATACTAAAGACAACATTTTCTGGTAACATAAAGGGAATGGGCCCTGGAGTTGCAGAAATGAGTTTTGAAGAGAGAGAAAGTGAACCTGTTGTTATTTTTGCAGCAGATAAGACAGACCCGGGTGCATGGAATATTCCTTTATTCAAAACTTTTGCAGATGCCTTCACCAATCCTGGATTAGTAATATCCCCAATAATGAATGAAGGATTTACTTTTGAAGTTCAGGATGTCAATGAAAACAAGTCGATAAAATTCAAGTGTCCAGATGAGATGTACGATCTACTAGCTTTCATAGGAACACCAGGGAGATATGTTATAAAAGGTATTACTAGGAATCACGATAACTTAATTTGTGTTGCAACGAGTACAACAAGATTGTCTTTGATAGCTGGGAAGTACATTGGAAAAGATGATCCAGTCTGCATAGTAAGAGCACAGCATGGATTGCCCGATGTCGGAGAGATAGTTGAACCTTATGCGTTTCCATATCTAGTTGAAGGTTGGAACCGAGGGAGTCATACAGGACCTTTTATGCCAGTGAGTCTTGAAGATGCTATACCAACAAGGTTTGACGGTCCTCCTAGAGTTGTTGCTTTAGGTTTTATTATCAGTAATGGGAACTTACTTGAGCCAATTGATTTGTTCAAGGATGTATCATTCGATAGAGCGAGAAAAAAGGCGAACGAGATAGCTGACTATATGAGAATGCATGGACCTTTCCAACCACACAGACTTCCAGAAGTTGACATGGAATACACGAGCATGCCAAAAATCAGGGAAAAACTTAAGAATAGATGGAAAAAATTATAAAAGAACCAATATTTTAAAATAAGAGCCAATCTAAATCTATTTAGATGATAGCTTGGCATTCACAAAGTTTTTGAGAGACTTATCTAAAGATAGTTTACCAGAAGTTGGTGGTAAAGGTGCAAACCTTGCTGAAATGTATAATATAGGTTTGCCTGTCCCGAATGCTTTTATTGTTACTGTGAATGCATACAAATACTTTATTGAAAAAATACAGTTGAAAATTGCTATTTTTGATATCCTAAAAAACACTGATGTTAATGATTCCGATCAATTGCAAGAAAATACTGCGAAAATCAGAGAGATGTTAATACAAACAAAGATACCAGACAAGATTCAAAAAGAAATTATTCAATCCTATAGAAAATTATCGAAAGAATTCAAAAAGAAAGAAGAGTGGGTTGTAGCAAGAAGTTCAGCTACTGCGGAAGACTTACCCGGTGCAAGTTTTGCTGGACAACAGCTTACTGTTCTAAATATCAAAGGAGAAAAAGATGTTGTTGATGCTGTTAAAAGATGTTGGGCTTCTTTGTTCACTGCCAGAGCCACTTTTTATCGAGAAAGTAAGGGATTCGATCACCTAAAAGTTTTGATTGCTGTACCAGTACAAAAACAATTGGCATCAGAAAAAGCTGGTGTAGGCTTCACTATTCATCCATCTACTGGAAAAAAAGACCAGATTGTAATAGAAGGTTCTTGGGGTCAGGGAGAAATGATTGTTTCTGGAGCAGTTACACCAGATAAATACATAATAGACAAAAGAACTGGAACTGTTATTGAAAAAAAGATTAACAAAAAGACAGAGATGAGAATACTAGACACTAAGAGAGGTGGACTGATACCCAAAAAAGTCCCAAAGAGTAAACAAAAACAACAATGTCTAACAGAAGATGAATTATACCAGTTGTATGAGTTAGCACTAAAACTCGAAGAACATTATAGACAACCTCAAGATTTTGAGTGGGCCATAGAAAAAGATAAGGTTTATCTAGTTCAAACAAGACCAGTAACAGTTGTCTACGAGGAAAAGGAAGGGGAAGACGTTGCAACAGAAAAAAGACCAATCTTGATAGGTATACCTGCATCACCTGGCGTTGCTTCTGGAATTGTTAAGATAATTAAAAATCCGTCAGAACTCAATAAAATATCGAAAGGTGATGTTCTCGTTACAAAAATGACTAATCCTGATTATGTTCCTGGTATGAAAAGAGCAGCTGCAATAATTACTGATGAGGGTGGGCAGACCTCACATGCCGCGATAGTTTCTCGTGAACTCGGAGTTCCATGTATAGTCGGGACAAAAGAAGCGACAAAGAAGCTCAAGGAAGGAAATCATGTAACTATAGATGGTGATGATGGATTCGTTTATCTAGGAAAATTCAAAGCAAAAGAAGTCAAAAAAACCAAGTACAAGTTTGTTAAAACCAAGACTAAAATCTACATGAACCTTGGGGAACCAGATTTAGCACAAAAGTACAAAGATATTAAATGTGATGGCATCGGTTTGTTCAGAGCAGAATTCATGGCTGCAGAGGTTGGTGATCATCCTAAAGCGTTAATAGAAGAAGGAGGAGGCGAACAATTCGTAAAAAAATTTGTTCATGGTATAAGAAAAGTTGCAAAAACATTTTATCCTAGACCTGTTGTTTATCGAGCTCTTGACTTCAAGACAAACGAGTATGCCAATTTACGAGGTGGGAAGAAATTCGAACCACATGAGAATAACCCTATGATTGGTTGGAGAGGAGCATCAAGATATCTCACTGAACCAGATGTGTTCAAACTTGAATTGTATGCGATAAAAAAAGTTAGAGAGGAAGGTTATGATAATCTATGGTTGATGATACCATTCGTCAGAACAACTTGGGAACTAAAAACAATAAAAAAAATTATTGAAGAAGTTGGATTACATCAAGATAAAAAGTTTAAGTTGTGGATAATGGTTGAAGTTCCTTCTTCTGCAATACTGATCGAAGAATTTATAAAAGATATAGATGGAGTCTCAATCGGTTCAAACGACCTTACTCAGTTAGTACTCGGGGTAGATAGAGATTCTGCCATTCTAGGGAAAAGATGGTTCCATGAACTTGACCCTGCCGTACTTTGGTGTATAGAGAGAGTAGTTAAAACCTGTAAGAAATCTGGTGTCACAGCGTCAATATGTGGTCAAGCTCCAAGCTTTTATCCAGAATTAACGAAGAAGCTAGTTGAATGGGGGATAAATAGTATTTCTGTTAATCCAGATGTGGTCGATAAGACTAGACACATAGTTGCGGACTGTGAAAAGGGACTAAAGAGATAATTACTTAGTCCTTTTATTCAATTCTTTAGAAGCATTTTCTATTTGTTTTATATCTATTTTTATATCAGGATAAATTACATCTTCTTTTAGAATGCTTTCTATTCCAGTTTTGGGTTCAATTACTTCAATTTTTGGTTCAACAATCTCCTTCTTTGCTTTGGCTATGACAGGTTTAATCTTTTTTTTCTTCTTTTTCTTTCTTGTTTTTTCAATTTTCTTTGGAACTTCCATTTTTGGAATTTTTATCATTTCTTTTTTAATTCTCACTGCTTCCTTTTTTCCTATCTCTTTTGCAACTCTGACCTTTATCTGAGACAAACCTGAAATTTTGTTTACGAAACCGTCATGTGGAGTAGAAAAAGGAGAGAAGTATTTATGAACATCACCATCTGTCCAAGACTTCGTGCACATGTAGTAAGCATGATCACTTTGTTGAAGTAAACGCCATAATCTTAACAAGTGTTTATTACCATCAAGTTTGACCAGAGGTTCAAGTCTTTTCAATTCTTCGAAAGACATACTTTGCATAGAGTTGCCAAGCCATGCAGAAGTATCTCTCTCCATATCTGCCCAAGATAGAGTATTGAATTCATGAACATCAAACTCACCGACGGTCTTATATTTTTTAATTATCTCAGAAGGTAAAGCAAAATTCAAATTTTCCCAATCGAATATCCTCCATGGTAAAGCCTTTAAGAAATAGAGTATACCAGATTCTTCGTGATGATGCTCTCCAAAGGTCTCATAATCCATAAAGATGTTGATTACTTGACCTGGTGTAGAAGATAACCATATTGCATATTTTTCAGCTGTCAAGGGCCATTGATCCCAATTTTTAGCAGAGAACCTATATCCTATATCATCACTTAACCTGTAATTCCTAAGTAAGACTTTTATTCTCTTATTCAATGGGATATCGATATCATTGACTGGACCACGTGCGTAAACATAGTTTGGTGATCTCCATTCCAAGATTCTTTCTATACCCTCAGTGAATATTGCCTTGTATTTTAAATCTTCAACAGCTTTTGCTATCAAATTGTTGAATATCATTTCAGTGTTGATGAAAATTTTTGGCTTTATCCCAAGTAAATCCCTCATTAATCGATTCTGCATTTTAACTTGATCAATTAATTCTTCTTTCGAAGGAAACAAACTTGCTAAGGAATGAAAGTATGTGCTTCCAAAGAATTCTACCATCTTAGATTCTGCCAATTGTTTAAGAAGTTCTAACAAATCTGGTTGCCATTTTTCACATTGTTCTATCCAAATACCAGAGAAATTAAACCCGAATTTAAACTTTCTTTTTTGTTTCTTGAAAGTATCAACATGATCTAAAAGAACCTGAGTTGCCGGCCAATAACATTTCTTTGATACTCTATCAAAAATGAATTTATTCAAGGCACCGTCAAGATAATGTTCAATGAGATGTTCATCTTTAAATCCATCAGGTGATTCGAGAGAATGTCTTAGTCTCAACGGTTGATGAACTTCGAAGCATAA
>DAOVGP010000014.1 GCA_030672375.1 Candidatus Aenigmatarchaeota archaeon
AATTACTGCAGCCACGAGAGGAGATATACCCTTTCTCATACCACCAAATTAAATTTTGATTTCTACATAATAAAAGTTTCGCTAAGCTAATATTACCCCCCCTTCATATAATAATCATGAAAGGTGTGTCTAATTTTATCAGTTATAGTATTACTATCTTGCTTGGTTTTGTCATTGTGTCATCATTTTCTTTACTCATCTACGGATATTATGATCAAGTTTCAAAATCTAACATAGAAAGTAGTTTAAAACAAGTCTGTATACAAACAGTTATCAGCATAATCGATCTCTGTAATAAAGGGAAAGAATCAGATTTCACTCCTGAAAATTCTAGTTCTATTATTCTTTCAGAGATAGACTTGAATTATCCTGATAGAGTATCAGATAAGAATTTTGAGGTTGAGTTGGTATCATCTCCAGGTATTTGGAATACTATAATTAACTTAACTATCGGTGGAGAGAGTACACAAATAAAAAAAGAAACTACTTCTGGTGCTAAAATAATCGCTAAAACCACTCAAAGACCTTTAGTGAGTCATGAATACGATGTTCCTAACATCCCGATAGTTCTGCAGGGTAAGTTTAAGTCTGGACAAAACGACACTTTGAGACTTGTCAGGTATAACTACAACGGAAATATACAAGATGTGATTATTCTTGGTGGATCAGATGTTATAATTGGAGTTACCAGTGTAGTGTGAAATCTTAACATCGACATTTTCGACAATTAACTTTCGTTCATGACAATTAATCATCGTCATTTAATGAATTTAATTAACATAATATAGGTTTAATTCAAATTATAAGCTGAATTTTCTATTTAATAGAAAAACAAATTTTAATTTTCTCTTCTTTTTCAAAAAGAAGTTATTTACGTCCTGTTTAGATATTAAAATTGTCTAAAAAAATCAATATTCCTTAAATAGATCGACACATGTGTTTAACATTAGTATTAATCACATGTGGTTAAGTTGAACTTGAAGAGAGACCCCAAAGAGCTCATAATTAAGGTTCTTAGAGGACACCCTGAAGGCCTCATGCTGATAGAAATAGCCGAAATAACTGGGATGAATAGGTTTACTGTCACAAAGTATGTTCATGAACTCATGGGTGCTGGATCTCTCTTCCAAAAACAAGCTGCAGCAGCAAGGTTGTGTTATCTTAAAAAGAGTTTCATTAAGAATGACAATAAAAGGAAAAATATTAAAGGAACATCAAACATGAATGTTTTCTTGTTGATAAGTACAATGTTCCTGATTGGGTTTTTGATCGTAAAGACGGTATCAAGTCAAGATCAGGCACCACCCCTCTGGCGATATCAAGTAACAAATGACACTGACAATATAATTCGAGAGGGAGAAGCAATCAATCTAAATGCTCAAGGTTATGATGAGACTGGTTTAGACTGGGCATGGCTTGCCACCAATGAAACTGGGAGTTGGAAAAATAAAACAAAACATGAATATGTTGAAAACGATATTGAAGATAGTTATGAGTGCGGAGGCTACATGGTTGCAAATTGTAGTTATGTAGCAGATGAAAATTGGAATACTTATGCAGAAAGCTGGGAATCAGTTGCAATTGGTGCATATGAAAATTATACCTTAGATTATCAAGCCAAATATATTACAAAAATAAAAATCCAAACAAAAGTTATGGCAGCTGGAAGTGGATACTTTGCTTATGTTCGCTGTTGGAACTATTCAGGTAACAATTGGTTAGAACTTGGCCGAGATGATGTAGATACAGTGACAATTCTTAATATAACCAATACTTCATCAGAAATTAAAGGCTGTTTGGTAGATGACAAACCTTTCATGATTCTGATGGATTGTCAAACAGGCAGTGGCAAAAGTAGAATATACGAAACAAAGATTACACAATATGCAATCATGTATGCAATTGATATGTCGGATATTGCAGGAACATGGGCTTGGTCAAATTATACTTGGATAAATTCTTCTACTCCTCAAACAACAGTAATTGGTTGGAAAATATACTACAACGATACTTCAGGAAACGAAAACGCAACAGATGTTATGACTTTTGAAATTAGAGATACCATTCCTCCTCAATGGTTTAATAATCAATCTCAACTAGTAACTACATACACACCAACAGGATATTCAAACTTTTCAATTACTTGGAATGATAATTCTGGTAAAGTATATCCTTATTTAGAGCACAATTTCTCTGGCACATTAGAGAATACTTCTATGTCTGGAACATATCCAAACTTCTATTATAACTCAACATCTATGGCAGCTGAAACTTATCAATTTAGATTTCTAGCTAACGATTCTCACGGGAACGAAAATGCTACAGATATTCAAACTTTCACAATAAACAAGGTAACACCTTCTGGCTATCAATCGGCTTTACCAAGTTGGACTAATGATTATGGAACAACAACTACTGTAACTTGTTATCTAGATGTTGGTGATATTGGAACGAGCTTAACATTAGAAAGAGATGGGAGCCCAGTCAATACAGGAGTACAACCATCTGAAACTATAGTTTTAGGAGGAGGTTCCCACATTTACACATGTGATTATCCTGGTTCTCAGAACTATTCCTTCACTACCCTTGACACAGATACCATGACGATAAATAAATTACCAACCTTAACCAAGCTATACATCAATGGAACTGATACAAATAGAGAGTTTGCACAGGGCGCTTTAGTCAATTTCACAGTAACAGTTAATATCTCAGGAAAAATTGTCAAATTAAACACTAACTTTACTGGTTGGGTTATTCCATCCGGAATTTCACCTTACTATAATTACACTGTTTTGAATTACAAGTATGGAATTTACAGCATCACAGGATATTTTGAAGGAGATGAAAATTATACCGCTTCTTCTGAATCCCATTTTTTGACTATCATTTCACCTGTTGTCATCAGTATAGATCTAAATGAATCAAATGTTCGGTGGGGAGATTCTGTTAATGTTTCTGGAATAGTAAAAAGGGTAAATCAAACCCCACTATCTAACGTGGCAGTAAAATTAACTTTTGACGGAAAACCCATATGCCTTAATATGCCTAATACGAGCAGTACTGGATGGTATACATGTGTTTTCAACACTCCTCACAGGATAAAGACGGGTGATGTTCATGTTCAAATGACTGATCCATTGACAGGTGAACTTGTTACCAATACGACCATTTTAAAAATCAAGGTATTGTGGGGAAGTGGGGAGAAAGAAATGGAAGAAGCGGGTAACGTTGGCTGCTATGAGGTTCCTAAAATAATTCAGAATCCAGATGGTTCTATTAGAAGAGTTTTAGTTAGGTTATGTGTTTGGAAGTGATTAAATTGAACCAAAAAGTAGACCCAAAAAAGATCATAATTAAGGTTCTTAGAGGACACCCTGAAGGCCTCATGCTGATAGAAATAGCCGAAATAACTGGGATGAATAGGTTTACTGTCACAAAGTATGTTCATGAACTCATGGGTTCTGGGTTTGTTTTCCAAAAACAAGCTGCAGCAGCAAGGTTGTGTTATCTGAAAGAAATATTCGTAAAAAATGGAAATAGAGAAAAAACTCTGAAAGGTGAAGATAAAACATGAACTACGTAGATTTTGCGATTGCAGTTTCACTGTTTTTGTTTTTCTTTATAGCTATAATAGTAACTTCGACCAACTATTTTTCTAGCTTGTCTGACCTTACTCAGATTTCAGAATTCCGAACGCTTGCTGAAGTATTTTTCAAACTACTTTTTGAAAGTCATGGTATGCCTGAAGATTGGCAACAAAATCCAGATGTAAGCCCCGTTGAATTGGGGTTAATGGATTACGTTTATAGAATTCCTGTCCTTGTAGTAGAAGATTCGAATAATAGCAGAACTGATGATCTCGTAGATGTTAATATAACTTTCGATGATGATTGTGAAAATAAAACATGGAATGATACTATTCGTGTTTTCGATGATAATTTAGATGAAGTTGCTTGCAAAACATACAAAGAAGTCTACTGTACAGGTCAATTCTTAAAAGGAGTAAGAATTTTTTGGAAAGTAAATATTTCCGAAAATCAAAGAAAACTTTTCTACATATACTATTCCTCAGATGAATCCATATCAACTCCAAATTATACTTATTTGACTTACTCAACTTCAAACTGGGTTCCAAACGATGGAGATAGTTGGACCGAAAACAATGCTGTACAATGGTCTTGTACAAGAATGACTTGTTCGGATGAGAGTACAGATTATAGGGTTGGATATTATAGTATCGAGGCGGTTTGCAATGATTCTACACAATGGTACACAGCTGAATATGATCCAAGTGGAATCTTGAACTTAACCGATTATAAAAAACTTCAATTCTGGCTCAAATCCAATACGACTAATGATGTGACTCTTCAGTTGTTTACGGGTGCTAGTGATAAGTACGTCAGGAATATAACACCATCTATTTCTTGGACTTTATACGAATACGATGTCGGTCCCGATAGTACTGGCTGGACAGCATCTGGTTCGCCATCTTGGTCAAGTATAGATTGGTTTAATTTTTATTATGATTCTGGATCTTCGAATTCTCTATGGATCGATGGTTTTCATTTCAAGAGAGGATTGCTTGAAGTAAATACTTTCCCCGAAGAACGTTTTGATGCATTATCTTCTAGTAAAATAAATGCTCTGGAGAATATGAGTTATGAACAAGTTTTGAGAACGCTCGGTGATTATAAGTTCAGAATCGAGGTGACTGAAAGTTGAAGAAAGCCATACTGTATAGTTTAGAATCTGCAATCGCAATCACGATGATACTTTTCATAATTGTTATATTATTCCAAAAACCTCCAAGTCCACCAGAATTCTACAGGATTAACTATAAAATCAAGGCCTTTAGTGGACTGAAAACACTAGCATTGACAGGTGAATTGAGGAAGCATGTCATGGAAAACGATGTCGTATCGATTGAAAATAAATTGAGCTCTTATATACCAGAATCATTGAATTATACGGTAGTAATATTTAATGAAACTACAAACATTACGGAAATGCCTTCTATAACAGATGAAAAAGAGGTGATATCAGTAAACTATCTTTTAGCAGGCGGTATCAATGATTATAGGCCTAAAGATGTTAGAATCTATTTGTGGGGATTGTATTGAAGGGAAAAGGACAGATGTTTTTGATAACAAGCGTCATCATAGTAATAGTTTTGATTATACTCAAGACTAGCGTTAACCTACCTGTCGTCCTTCAACAGAAGAGAGAAATGGAGGGAAGATTCGATAAGGAAATGTTTGAAAACATTAAAACCGAATCAGTGAAAGCAATAGAAATTTCATACCATCAACCAACTAACATAACTAGAAATGTGTTTGATTTTGCAAACTTCACCAGAAAGAAGATGAAAGAACGATTATTCAACTTCAGATTACTTTATGTCGGTTCGATCACTCCAAAATCTGGATCAGATATGAACGTCACGCTCATTAATCTTCTAGAAAAACCAATAAATGCCAGTCTAAATCTCAATGGTTCAACACAGAATAAAGATAATATGTTGGATTCAACCAGTTGGTATACGAGTTTTGTCATAACTCCAGGTCAAGATTATGTTCTCACAGTTTCATACAATAACACTTACGAGAGTAACATAACGATACAGACAGAATCTGGAAACAGTGAGTATATTGGTTTCTTTGATATTTCATTGACAGGTTTAGAAACAAGCTATAAAGATAAGTTTCAGAAGTCATATAGTTTACCTTGATGGGAAATAAAGCTTTGAGTCCATTTATTTCAACCACATTAATAATCATGATAGGAATAGTTGCTATATCCTTAGTTTTAAGTTTAGTCAAACCTTCTCTGGATAAAGCTAGAGATTCTACAATAATCAGCGAAGCATTTCAAAACCTAAATTTGATAGACAATACGATAAGAGAAATTGTATCTGAAGGAGAAGGCGCAAGGGCAACAATTTTATTGGGTGTTAGTGAGGGTAAATATGAAATTGATTCTAACAGCGAAGGTATCAATTTTACTTATATTATGAAAACAGGGTTGGATATAAGTGGTCAAAAAAATGGGATAAACATAACCCGTGCTGGAAACACTATTTATCTTTTCATTATTTATACTAAAGTTGATATACAAGGATCTGATCATTTCACCAGAGGAGATAATTCTGTAGTCATATCACATGAAGGAATAAATCCAACTACCAATTATCCAATGATATACATAGGGAAATGATTGAATATTCTGACTGATATCATGACTTCTAGTTTAACAAAAATTCAAGAAGAGGTACTCAGGAAAAAACAAAAAGAAATTGCTAAGAAAGTGATTTTAGAGGATGATTTTTCCGAACGTATAAAAACAATAGCAGGATTTGATCTGGCTTTCAAGGATGATACAGCATTTGTTGCTGGGGTCTTGTTAGATTATGAAACTCTCATTACAAGAGAAATTAAGATAATAAAAGCGAAACTCTCATTCCCTTACATACCTACTTTTCTCACATTCAGGGAAGGACCACCGATAATTAAACTTTACAAAAAACTGAAAACAATGCCAGGTATCATGATGATCAATGGTCAAGGGATATCTCACCCTTTACATTGTGGAATTGCTTCTCATGTCGGAGTTTTACTCGATACTCCTTCTATAGGAGTTGCTCAGAGCAGACTGTGTGGAGAATATAGAGAACCGAAAGAAGTTGGGGATCATTCCCTACTCAAGTATGAAGGAAAATCCGTAGGATATGTTTATAAATCTAAAAAGAATTGCAGACCAATTTTCATCTCACCGGGCCATAGAATATCTTTAAAATCTTCTCTCGAAATCGTTAAGAATTGTATGAAGAATTTTAAATTACCTATTCCTCTTTACTTAGCGCACACCCACGCCAACAAAATTAAGAAACTATCTCACTAGAACATAGAAAAGTAAAAATATCTCAATCCCTAAAAGATTACTCGTGTCTGTTTGGAAGAACATCAAGTGTCCTGGTTGTAGGAAGCCCAATGATAGGGAAGATCTTAAAGCAAGAAATGGTAAATGCATTCATTGTGGGTTTCCAATAGTCTCTAATCTTAACTCTTTTTGTGGAAAAATCAAGCAAATGATTCTTAAACAGGTATGATACATCTTACTTTTATTTTTTCAACCACCAAGAATAATTGATATGTTATCCTTATCAGACGGGAAAGAATTGGTAGAACTTGTTAGAAAAACTCTTGAATATTACTTCAAACACAGAGAGCTGAAGATAAGGGAAACTAGATTCAAAGAAAAGAGAGGGGCGTTCGTTTCCATTCACACCTTTCCCGAGCATGAACTCAGGGGATGTATAGGTTATTCAGAACCCATCTTTTCGTTGGGTGAGACTGTGCAGAAAGCTTCCCTTTCAGCAGCCTTTCAAGACTCAAGATTTCCGCCATTGACAGAAGATGAGTTAAAAAAAATAGTTTTTGAAGTGTCTGTATTAACCGTACCCGATATCATCAAGATTAAAAATCCAAAAGAATACGTAAAGAAAATCAAGATAGGAAAAGACGGCCTCATTATTGAGTATGGTGTTCTTTACAAGGGCTTATTATTGCCTCAAGTTCCAGTACAATACGATTGGGATGTAAAAACTTATCTTGAGCATCTTTGTATGAAGGCGGGTTTGTTTGTGGATACTTGGTTAAATCAAAAAGTAAAGATCTACAAATTCCAAGCACAGATCTTCATGGAAAAAAAACCTAACGGAGAAGTTATCCAAACATAGAACTCAAGGCATCTGACATAGAGTCTTCTTTACTTACTTCAGGATAATAGTATTTTCTTTCTGGCTCTTCACACCTAAAACAAACCCATTTACCATATTTTTTTCGTACACATCTTATACAACCAATAGTTCCACAGTCATCACATTCTATTAATTCCTTTCCTCTACTGCCGCAGCGAGGACATATCAACTCCATCTTACAACCTTTAAATTATATGGTATTTTGTGAATTTATCTTCTTCCATAAACATGTTTACAAAAAGAAATTTCTTATGCAGGGGCTGAGATTCGAACTCAGGAACTCACTAAGAGAGTAGGTTCCTTATTAAACCTTGAGCATCGGCATCATTAATCAGCGCTCAATGATTCTACCGCCGTTGACCACTTGGCTACCCCTGCTTAGATATAATATAGAATTAATTAAAAGAAAATGATATTTTTAACTTATCGTTTTCAATTCTGATTTAAGTCCTTCAATCTGTCTCCTCAAGTCGCTAACGACTCCTTCCAATTCACCAGTCTCATAAATGGGTGGAGGAACTTCTTGTTCATATCCTTTAGGTCTTAAGAATTCTGAGTCTAATGATAGGACTTGTTTATCTATCTTATTTATAGCAGATTCTAACAACTTTCTATTCTCATCTTTCAATTCTTCAATCTGTTTTTGAACTTCAAGTGCATTCTTTAATGCCATTATAGTATTTTTAAGGTTGTTAATAAAATTTAGAACGATTTTATATCTGTCAATTTTTATGAACAATGGTGCAAATTCAGGTTTCTTAGGTTTTTCTATAACTTCAGGAATCGGTTTCTGTTCTTCAACAGGAATTTTTTCTTCCAGTTCTTTTGGTTTTTCTGTAATTTTATCAGAGATTTTTTTACCTTCAATAACATTTTTAATTTCTTCTATGTCTTCCTCCCTTTTCTTCCTCTTCCTGAAAAAAACCATTATCTTCCCTCTGAATAAATTATACTTTTTGGTAATAAAGTTATGGTTCACTGAACTTAAAAAATTAGTGCGGCTGGCGGGATTTGAACCCGCGCTGCAACCTTCGCCCTTAAGTGTGGCAGGGCTCCACTCATAATTTGTGTCCTAACCAGGCTAGACCACAGCCGCTTAACCAAAGATAGAACTGAAGCCTGTCATCGCTGATTCTTCTTCTGATTTTATTTGTGCTATAACCTTTTCTGTATCCCTTTTGTTCGCGATCTTTCCTAAGTTCTTCATTAATCCCTTTGCTTTATTACAAGTTTCTTCTAACCCAGAAATGTAACAGTAATAATCATTTCCTTTTAAACCCAAGCCCCCAGATTCTTTAAAAATTATACTCGCTTTGGAAACTACTTCATCCTTCAATATAACATTTTTAACTTTCTGTAAATCTTGTTTTTTTATCTTGAAAACTACTTCCATTTTTACCACCTCTGACTTTTACAATTGATGACTTTTTAACTTTTATACTTTTCTCAAGCCTCGGACGGGATTTGAACCCGCGATCTTCCGCTTTCCCTAAATATACGAGGCGGATGCATTACCGATCTATGCTACCGAGGCAATCCCCTTCTTTCATTTAATATACTTTAATTGTAGGTTAGAAAAAATATACCTTTTATAAGAATTTAGGTTTAATACTTAGTCCTCACAATATATAATATATTATGCAAGAAGCTATGCTGTGGCACAAGGAAAGGAAAAAAATCAGATGTGAACTCTGTGCCAGAAGGTGTTTGATACCTGAAAATAAAGAAGGTTTTTGTAGGGTTAGGGTTAACAAGAAAGGAACATTATATACATTAAACTACGGTAAGATCGTTTCGATGGACGTCGATCCAATCGAAAAAAAACCCTTGTTCCATTTCTATCCCGGTAGTCATACATTGTCTCTTGCTTCAGTAGGTTGTAACTTCAAATGCCAATTCTGCATAAACTGGGAGATCAGTCAAGCAGAAAAAATAACTGGAAAGACTTATACACCCGAAGATATAGTCAAAATCGCTAATGAAAAAAACCTTAAGATAATAGCGTACACTTATTCAGAACCGACCATGTTCTTCGAGTTCGCGTATAGGGTTTCGAGAATTGCTAAGAGGTATGACATAAAGAGTGTCTTCGTGACGAATGGTTATTTGACTTCTGATGCAATCAAAAAGATAGGCAAGTACGTTGATGCGGTTTGCGTTGATATTAAAGCCTCTGCAAATCCAGAATTCTACAAAAAATACATGGATGTTCCTGATGTCAAACCCATATTTAATGCATTAAAAAATTTCAAGAAACATAGAGTGTTCATAGAAATATCAAACTTGATTATTCCAAAATTAGGCGACAACCCCGAAGACAATCACAGGGTTGCTGAATGGATTATAGATAACCTTGGCTCGAGTGTTCCTTATCATATTTTACGTTTCACACCAGTTTACAAGATGACAGACGTACCTCCCACACCCCTTCAGACACTAGAAAAGTTTGCTGCAGATGCTAAGAAGGTTGGTTTAAGGTATCCATACGTTGGTGAATGGGGAAGCAACTTCGAGAATACTTATTGTTATAACTGTAGAAATACAGTTATAGAGAGGACGGGTATTTTTGTGAACAAGATAAATCTTGATAAGAACAGATGTCCGAATTGTGGATTCATGATAAACATCAAAAGATAAATATATTTTTATAAAGTCAAATTCATTACATGAAACGTTTCATATTGTTGTTAATTATTTCATTATCATTTCTTCCAGTTGTATCAGCAGAGAATATGAATCAGT
>DAOVGP010000026.1 GCA_030672375.1 Candidatus Aenigmatarchaeota archaeon
AAGAAGAGAAAGCCTGAGCACCAGCCCATTCGTGCTGTAGAGTCCCGATGAAATTCATCATTTGTCCTAGTAAAGCCCTCAAGTGCTTGGGCGGTTTTGACTCCACTCTATTCGGTACACCATTATAACCTTCCATTATCAGTTGTCTCAAACTCCAACCCGCACAATAACCAGTTATGCTGGCAGCCAAATCATGAAGATGGAAATCACCATCGATGTGTGATTGAGCAATCTCTTTGGGATAAACATGATTCAAGGCATAATAAGCCATAACAGACCCAGCCACGTGCCAAGTCAAACCAGAGAATGAAAATTCCATGTTGGCGTTCTCTTTCACTCTCCAGTCCCCTCTACTCACATAATCATCAACGACATTCCCCACGTTCAACAATATCTGTTGCATATCCCTAGCTTTCTTACGTTGTTCCCTGTATAGGATGTAGGCCTTAGCAGTTTTAGCATGCCCATGCTCCACGAGTACTTTCTCAATCACATCCTGTATTTCTTCTACATTAGGAATCTTGTGGATGTACTTCTCCTTGAGAACGTCTACAACTTCATTCGATATTTCTACTGCAATTTCCTTATCCTGTCCACCTATAGCTTGAGCAGCTTTCCATATCGCTTCTGTTATCCTGTTCTGATCGAACGGTACAACAGTTCCATCCCTCTTCTTAACCTTGGTAATCTTACCTCTCCTTTTCTTCATTTCTTCCAATCTTTTCAATTCCCTTTCGAACGATTTGACATCAGTGAAGTGTCTATAGTAAGAAGCGAAACGAACATAAGCAACTTCATCTAGGTTCTTGAGTTTTTCTATTACCACATCCCCGATAACACCCGTTTTTACCTCTGGTTCACCCATTTTCCTTATCTCTTTCTCCACGCTGGTCACTATATCCCGGATTTTTTCATAACTTATCGGTCTTTTTTCACACGACTTGACTATACTCGACGTCAACTTATCCCTGTCAAACCTTTCTCTTGTACCATCTTTCTTAATCACGATGAGATCATTCATCTCAATTCTTTCATAAGTGGTGAATCTCTTACCACACTTCAGACATTCTCTTCTACGACGATTAACTCTAACATCAGAAGACGCTCGTTTATCGACTACTTTTGTTTCATCTGAAGAACAGTATGGACATTTCATGTTATCACTGAAAAGTACAACATATTGTGGTTGTTATAATCGATATACACAACATATTGTATCGTGTCAAGGAAATATTTTAAATTTTAATCTTTTAAACTTTTGGATTAATCGTCATATCTTTTGTGAAATGAATACTCGAAAGTATATACTGATTCTCGAAAAAGTTAAAAAATCATTTTTTTACCTTGAATTTATCATAGAATTCTTTGACCTTCCTTTTCTTACGTTCAGTCAACTTTCTCTTATACTTGTCATTTTTTAATTTTCTTTTATGTTTCTTCTCCCATTCTTCTGCAGAAATACTGAATTCTTTCTGAGTCTTGTCTCTGAATACCTGTGGTATTACATTGAATGCACAGAATGGTATGATTCTTCCATCTGGAGTTGCATAATGAATACAACACCTCTGAACTCTGTCTATATCATAATTGTATAAATCCATGAAGTGCATCATTCCTATGAATAATGATTTATGATGAAATTCTCTCAACGCATTGTAATTCCCTCCAATAAGAGCAGAAGTTATGATTTTATCGATGTCTAATCCATCAGGTTTTTTACTATTATCGATAAGCTTCCTTATATTCCAGAGTAAACGTAAAGATGATGTCGCTTTTTTTATTTTTTTAACTTTACTTTCTTGTAATTTTTCCCTTAACTTATTTAAACAATCAAAGAACCCTTCAACATCCATGAACCTTGATATCGGAATTAATTTTCCATCATCCGCGAACACATATGTAGCTAAGCCACAGGCAAAATGAGTTGATAATCTGTATTTAAATTGATCAGTCAATTCTTCAATGAAGCGAGTTATAGCTGTTGAAACAGGAATCGTGGAAAAATCTTCCCTGCCTATTTGACCATCTGTCTGTTCTTCTATTTTTTTACAAATATCAGGACAGGTTATTCTCCATTTCATTCTTTCATTGTGAGGCATACTACCTACAAGGGATACAGGCTGAAAGTTCACGCCTCTAATTACATCGATGTTTCCAGCAGCAATTCTAATGATGTCACCTAATTGATGATCATTCAGCCCTCCTATCACGGTTGGGACAAGAACAACCTGTTGACCAACTTTTTTACAATTGTTTAAAGCATCAGGAAATTCCCAGTAATTTTTTGGGTTTGTTTCAGGTGTCACACCATCAAAACTCATATAAATCACTGTAACATTAGCTTTCCTCAAATCTCTTACAAATTGTTGATCTTTTGAGAGTCTAATACCGTTAGTGTTGAATTGAACGTGGTCATAACCCTCTCGTTTTGCTATCTTCACGATGTCAACTATATCTTTTCTTAAACTAGGTTCTCCACCTGTGATTTGTACAGCATTGGTTCCAA
Organism: Candidatus Aenigmatarchaeota archaeon; assembly: GCA_030672375.1. Classification (GTDB taxonomy): domain Archaea; phylum Aenigmatarchaeota; class Aenigmatarchaeia; order CG10238-14; family CG10238-14; genus DAOVGP01. Next base: position 2,507 of record DAOVGP010000026.1, read on the forward strand.
TAGGTTTTTGATTCTTCATATTCCTTAGCATACTTCTTATTTGTTCTAAGGAAGGCTCGTAAACTGCTTCACCTTTTTTAGCATAAAAAAAACAATACCAACAAGAGAGATCACATCTATTAGTTACAACTATATTACCCAGACCAGTATGAGATTTATGTAAATAACAAAGACCACAATCATCAGGACAAGATATCTTATTCAATGCTTTTTTAATCTGTGGATTTTTTATTTCCAACCCAGGATCAAGCCACTTGCTAGCCTTTTTATACATATCATAATCTCCCCAATAGAGATCATTTATTATACCATGTTCAGGGCATTCCTTTACCATCCAGACTTTTCCATCTTTCTCATAAATCACAGCATCTATCTTGGACTCTTTAATTTTCCCTTCTTTCACACAACCAGGACAAAGACTTCCAGTAATTCTTAGAACACGAGATTTACTGTCGACAAGTTTACTCAATTTTTTGTCAAATTCCATTTTAGATTTTATACTGGCATTCTCACTTATTTCAAAGTCTCGGGTAGACATAACTTTTAATACCTCTTGAAAATTTAAATAAAGTACATTAAAATTATGACAAGATTTAAATATTTTTGATTTATTCTTCCGAAACTCTTGGAGCCAGTATGAACCCCATGCTGACTTTATCAACTGTTATGAAATCCATTCTCATCGGATAATCCTTCGACCATCTCAAGTTTGTCTCACTCGCTAACTTGGAAGCCTTTATCATCTTCTTAAGGTATTCAAGAGGATACCTTGATTTAACGATACCAGTGACATTCAAGTCTAACAAAGCTTCATTTCCCTTTTCAAGAGTTAATTCTGCAGAACTTATATCACCCGTCGCTTTCATGCTGAATCTATTGCTTGCTGCCTCAAGCACGATAGAATCACCCACTATGATAGCATCGTCTATTCCACTCTTAAGGACATCTGCTTTAACCTTAACCTTTGCAGTAAATTCTAACTGATCGATAGGTGGAATCTCCTCTTGAGATATATCGAGTAGAGGAACCGTGAATTTTCGTTTGGATGAGTTGGTCATGACTATCTCCAACTTGTTATCCTTTAAATTTAACTCGAGCTTCTCATTCGGTCCGATTCTCTTGAGGACTGAGACCAAATTCGTCATGTTGATCGCGATGGTCTGTTCTTTATCAACATTGAATTCATCGAATACCGTAGCAGGCAATTTAAAATCTACCACAGCGACCATAGCCCTATCTGCCGCTATCAAACTCAACCCATTCTTATTAATCTTGAATATACCTTCGTCTATCAATTCCCCAATAGTAGAAATCGAATCTTTCAGTAAACCGCTATCTGACATAACCGCTTTGAACACAAATCACACCCCCATTTTATTATACAATTCCTCAACTTTCTTATATAAATCTATGTTTAAATTTGATAAATCTTGAATAACATCTACCTTTATCTCGAACCCATTATCTGTAGGGAGCGTAGAACCGAACACCCTTATGAGTTGATTTATGTTTATTTTTTCCATCATCTCAGGCACATCAACAAAAACTTTAACTTTTCCACTCCCATCATCCAACAAAATGGTATCATCCTTCTTATCCACGACAAAACCCAGTATTTTCACTTTCAAATCTACATCAGGATTTATCTCAGGAATCTTTCTTTTGACATAATGGTTTTTGAATTGCATCGAAAATAAACTTCGGGGTTTAAATATTAATATTCACGCCATTTATGACCACATTTAGTGCAACAATAGAATCTAGTTGGAGGTTCATCTCCGGATCTAGTCTGTTGCATAAACCAACAAGCTTCGTTGTTTTCACATTCTGGGCAAATTATCTTCGTCTTTGGAAATTCTTTGAGCATATCTTTTTCAGATATGACAGGAATTTTCTCTTCAATTTCTTCCACCTTTTCAGAAATGCTGGTAGTAACAACCTTTTTTCCATGAGAAACATATCCACACTTTCTGCATACATATCTCAATTTACCCCCTTTCTTCTCAGCTATCAACAAGTTTCCACATTTCTCACAGAATTTCATTTTATTATCCCTCCCCATATTTTTGTTAAAATCAATTTAGGCCAACCTAGATAAGGTATGACGAATACGGCTTCACCATATATTTCATTCGGTTTCCATGGATCGTAAGAAGGATTGTGATCTCCTTTCGTTATAATTTGTCCACCCTCAATCTTAACTATCCTATGGACTATTGGAGTGGATTGACCTTGGATACTGTAGACGATAACTTCACCTGCTTCTAAATCTTCTTTTACTACTCCTTTCACAACTAGTACATCCCCCTTAAAAAACCCATCTTTTATTGGCCATGAATTTATTTCTTCTTGCGTGTAACCGAAATTATTTTGAAGGTATTCATAATGTCTTTCCAATGCCGAGGAATCATGAGTCATAGAATCCGAAACTACTGCAACGACTGGTAAATCTGTCCCTAATGCCAAACCCAATCCAAAATTGAGTGAGTAAGCTGCGAATACTCCAAGGAGTATATACCCTATAGTTTCAATAGTGTCCTTCTTTATCAAGCTCTCCCACCACTTTCACCTTTTATTAAAGCAGAAGCCATAAGATGAGCTACTCTCAACGGTTCTGGGATCAAACTTCTCGTGCAACTCAACCTTATTATCTTCTCTGCTTCTTTTTGTTTTAATCCTTTAAATTGGTAATAGATATTTTTATTCTTTTCTAATTTCATGTTATAAATCCTTCCAGCATTTTTGATACATTTCCATCTATTTTTAAAGTCTTTAAAATTTTTTAAAGCTATCTTTATATTCTTTAAGTCGGGTTTTTTTCTGTTTATGGCAATCACGGGTAATCCAGTTTTTTGTAAAAGTATGGATATGTCTATCATGTTAAAACCACCCATTGTGATTCCATTGAGCATTATTACTTTCAATTGTTCTTTGTGTTTGGACTTATTCAATAACTTCACTAATACTTCAGTAGCATCCATTCCATCTATCTCAACATCAGTCTTAAAAACTCCATCTAAGAAAACCCCACCTCGGAATACTACACCTATTACAGGAACTCTGCCTTTTGATCTGGGCTTAAAGGGTGCATCATCAAACCCAGCGATTCTCACCTCTCTTTTAATAACTCGCATATTACTTTGTATTCTTTAACCAAAACCTTTAAATGAATTATGTTATAACTCTTTAGTGATTAAATGACGTTCAAAACAGAACAAGCAAAGAAATTGATGAGAATTAAACTTGTAAGTCAGCCCCATGTCATAACTCATATCGAGAAAGTAACTGAAAAGGCCCTTGAGTTAGGGAGAAGGTTGAAAAAGAAAGGAATTGATATAGACTTAGAACTCCTAGAAATGGGTGGCTACCTTCACGATATCGGAAGGAGTGTAACTCATGGTATTGAACATGGTGTGGAAGGAGCCAAGGTACTCAGAAAATATGGTTTCTCAGATCCTGTGATAAGATTGGTAGAGAGACATATTGGAGCAGGTATAACTGCTGAAGAAGCAGCTAGACTTGGTTTACCAAAGAAAGATTTTATTCCTGAGACTTTGGAGGAAAAAATGCTCGCTTACGCTGATAAGTTTCTCGAGACTGAACTTGTATTTAAGACTGTTAACGATGAGCAAATCGTTGAAAGAACTGATGTTGAATATGATTCCATAAAACCAACTTTGAAAAGATTCAGAAAAAAATTTGGCATTAAAAGTCCAGTCTGTTTAAGGTTAGAAAAGTTAAGAAACGAGATGGATAATTTACTTAAATAATTTTTTAACCTAAAAGATACATTACATTAAGGAGAGTTATATGGTTAAAAAAATTTTCCCAGAAGCTACAAAAAGACTTTTTCACAGAGTGTTCGTTTGTAGAAAATGTAAGAGTAAGATAAGAGCAGATTATGTAAAGGTCAGAGAAGGTAAAATTAAGTGTAGAAAATGTGGTTCGAAACATCTTCGTCCTAAACGTAAAGAAAAGAAGGCATGAGTGTATGGAAAGTAAACTTGTCAAAAAGTGGATTGAAGAAGGATTGAAACCTTCAAAAGATTTTGAATTCTTTGCTAGAAGAGAAAATCTAATCGTAGGTAAAAAACGGGATCAGCCTGCTGAAGCGGAATACAACTGTCCTTTCTGTGGGTTTTATGAGATTAAAAAAATAGAAATGGAAATGGGAAAGAAAAAATTCAAGAGACCAAAGTTTAAGTGTTCTAAATGTGGAAAAACTATAAAAGTTTCTAGTTTGAAAAAATGATTTTATGGACAGAGAAGAAGCAGTTAGTTTAATTAAAGAACATATCAAAAAAGATTATCTTTTCAAACATATTCTAGCTGTAGAATCAATAATGAGAGGAATTGCCAGATACTTCAACGAGGATGAAGAGTTATGGGGATTGGTAGGTTTATTACATGATATAGATTATGAAAAGACTGCCGATGATCCGAAAAATCATGGAATACTCGCAGAAAGTTTTCTTAAAGGAAAAGTCGTTGAAAGTATCATTCACGCAATAAAGTCTCATAATTCTGAGTATACAGGTGTTATGCCTGAATCAAGAATGGAAAAATCTTTGATAGCAGCAGATGCTATTTCAGGATTAATAGTTGCAGCTGCTTTGATTTTACCCAGTAAAAAACTTATTGATGTCAAGGTCGAAAGTGTTGCAAAAAGGTTCAAAGAAAAAGACTTCGCTAGAAGATGTAGTAGGGAAAACATAATGGTCTGTGAAGAAATAGAACTTCCTAAGGAGAAATTCTTTGAAATCGCTTTGAAAGCAATGCAAGGAATAAGCGATGAATTAGGTTTGTGAGTGGAAAAATCTCTTTAAATCCACTCCGATAGGAAAAATTCTAAAAGAGAGTAAGCTCTTCCAAAAAATAAAAGAACAGAAGAAAATTAAACAATACCTTACTCAACCTTTTTAAGCTCTCCTTTTCTAGGAACGTTGAGTTGTAACTCGCCTCTAAATTCTTTCACATACCCGTCGGTTATTTCAATCGTATCTCCTTCTCCAATCTCATCTATTTGTGCTTCCCAGAGGGTTAAAGATATTTTTCCTGTGTCATCTTCTATAGTGGCGCTTGCAACTCTAGTTCGATAACCAAACTTCGTTCTAACTTCTTTTGCCTCGGTAACATCTACAACTTTGGCCTTCAATTTGATGCTACTCATACCTAGTCTGAGTTCATTTATCTTCAACTTCTTCTACCTCAACTTCTTCAGCTGGTTTTTCTTCGACAGACTCTTCTTTAACCTCTTTCTTGACTTTCTTTGCTTTACTGACTTTCTTTTTTACCTCAACTTCTTCAGCTGGTTTTTCTTCGACAGACTCTTCTTTAACTTCTTCTTCTACCTTTTCCTCGACCTCCTCGGCTGGTTTTTCTTCAACCTTCTCTGCTTTACTGACTTTCTCACCAACAGCAAACCTTCTACTGACTTGGCTTATCCGTATCTTACATTTTTCTCCCTGTTTTGTGTTCGGGACGAAAATAACGAAGTTCTTTACTCTGGCTATTCCGTCGCCCTTCGATCCTACTTCTTTTATCTCGACGTCGTACTCCTCCCCGATTTTCACTGGTTTTTCAAATCCTCCACGAAATCCTCCATCACCGAACCTTGGTCGTGAGAACCTTCTTTCCATATTCTGACCTCCTTAATGAACTACTCAGAAAACTGAGTAAAAATTCAAGAATTAGTAACACTTAAACTTTTAACCCCCGTATAAATCGTTTGAAAAACTTATCTAACCTCATATTTAAATAGTTTATCCCACATAACCCAACTCTTTATCTTCGGTCTTCTGTTCTATGACTTTTTTCCTTGTTCTTTCATTGAACTGCTCATAGAACTCGATGAGTCTTTTACTCAGGCCTGGGGTGATTTCTTTCATCGCTTTTTCGAAGTGTTTCATCTTCACTTCCTTAGCTTTCTTGTTTTCTCTCAAAGCATGTATTCCCGCTTCCCTGCATAGAGCATCCAGGTCTGCACCAGAGAAGTTAGTTGTCTGTTTAGCAAGTTTCTTCAAATTAACTCCCTTCAAAGGCATATTTTTCGTTTTAATCTCAAGAATCTTTAATCTCGCCTTTTCATCTGGCTCTGGTACTAGAATTTGCCTATCAAACCTTCCAGGCCTTAACAAAGCAGAATCAAGCATGTCAGGTCTGTTAGTTGCTGCTATGACCACGACATCATGTAATTCCTCTAGTCCAGACAACTCTGTTAACATTTGAGATACTATTTTTTCTGTTACATTTTCTCCATAACCTAGACCTCTTTTTGGTACCATTGCATCAACCTCATCGAAGAATATTATTGAAGGTGATACTTGTTTTGCTCTTCTGAAAAGTTCCCTGACTCTTCTTTCGCTTTCACCAACCCATTTCGAGAAAAGTTCAGGTCCTTTGACAGATATGAAGTTGGAATTGGATTCATTTGCTACAGCCCTAGCCAATAAAGTCTTCCCACAACCCGGTGGCCCATAAATAAGAATTCCTGATGGTGGTGTTATTCCCATTCTCTTGAATGCTTCTGGGTCTGTCAATGGCCATTCCACAGCTTCTCTTAATTGTTGTTTTACTTTTTCTAAACCACCGATATCAGACCATTTGACATTAGGAGTCTCTATCAAAACCTCTCTCATTGCAGAAGGTTCGACTATTCTCATTGCATAATCAAAATCAGCCTTAGTAACTTTTAGTTTTTCTAAAGCTTCTTTAGGTAATTTATCTTCTTCCTTCCATTTTATTTTTGGAAGTAATTTTCGAAGTGCATACATTGCTGCCTCTTTTATTAGAGCACTAATGTCAGCTCCAGTATAACCATAGGTAATTCCAGCTATCTTATCCAGGTTAACATCTTTGGTCAGGGGCATGTGTCTAGTGTGAATTTCCAGTATTTCCTTCCTCCCTTTCTTATCAGGAATGCCTATCTCTATTTCCCTATCAAATCTTCCCGGCCTCCTCAGCGCAGGATCTATAATATTAGGAACGTTCGTCGCTGCTATGACTATAACTTTACCCCGTGCTTTCAAACCATCCATTAATGTTAACAATTGACTAACAACTCTTCTTTCAACTTCTCCACGAACTTCTTCTCTCTTTGGTGCAATTGCATCGATCTCGTCGATGAATATTATACTGGGTGCATTTTTCTCAGCTTCGTCGAAAAACTTCCTTAAATTTTCTTCACTTTGACCATACCATTTACTCATGATTTCAGGACCGTTGATAGTTGTGAAATATGCACCAGATTCATTTGCTACAGCCCTAGCCAATAAAGTCTTCCCACAACCCGGTGGTCCATGTAATAGAACTCCTTTAGGTGGTTCGATACCAAGTCGAGTAAAAAGTTCAGGATGTCTTAAAGGTAATTCAATCATTTCTCTTACTTTTTGTATGGCATCATGGATACCACCTATATCTTCATAAGTAACGGCAGGTACAGCTCTTTTTTGTAATTCAAATCCCTTTGGTAATCTTGATAGTATTTCTACCTTAGTCATGTCACCTATTCTTACTATTCCACCAGGATCCGTATTCGTAATAACAAATCTTGTTTCACCAGTAGGAGTAAAGAGTATATCTTCAATATCAAATCCAAAAGCTTGGAATATACTTGGAATCCTATCCATGTCATTTCTTCTTCTCTTTACAACAGGAGAAGGAACGATTATATCACCTTTGGTTACAGGCCTGTAATGAATATTCTGTTTGACAAGGTTTGGACTGATTTGAACGATTATACCTTCTTGAGCAGGAGCAAGAGTAACTTTTCTAGCTTCTTTCGCATCTGCTTTCCTTATTTTAACAGAATCACCTACTCCAGAACCAACATTCCTCCTAACAAGCCCGTCCATCCTTGCTACATTCAATCCGGCATCAGCAGGATAAGACCTGACAGCAATAGCACCAGTCTTTTTTGTACCTTCTATTTCAACGACTTCTCCCTCTTTTATTCCGATTTGTTGCATAGAATTAGAGTCTATTCTAAGGATACCTCTGCCGAACTCTTCCCTTTGAGTCAATTCACCAACTTTCAGTTCAACTTCATTTTCTTTATCCTTCATCAGAACACCTTCTCAACATTTCCTCCTGTCTTTTGTTCAATGAAACATCAAACATATCCCATTTAATCTTATCTTCCCATTCTTCAAAAAACTTTCTCATCCTACCCATATGTTCTTTCATTATGATGAATATGGATCTATCAACTCTAAAATGTGGCATTTCATCGAGTAAGCCATCCCTCCGATAGGTGTATCTCTTTTCCTGTTTTTTTACGATTTGTTTCCAGCCGTATAATTCTTTATAAAATTTATTTCTCTCAGACATACTCTCGAACTTACTGGTTTTAACAGTGAATGTTATTAGTACAGTTCTTTTTTTCATCTTTACACCATCATCTTTAGTGTTTATTTACACTATAACAATTATTATTTTTAAAGTTATCGATTTTAAATCGATTAAGGAATATCAAAAACATGATCTAATTTTTACCAATCGTCTGAATCCTCTTCATCAGCCCATTCTTCCTCTTCTCCCAAACCCACAGGTATCACCCATTTTATTGGTTGAGGAATTATTAATCCATTTAATATTTAAATATATTCTTTTGGAAGTCTAAATGCAAAGGAAAACCAGGTTAACAGCCTTTGATGATAGTTTTATTTATTTAAACCTTGTACTTATTTCTGAGAAGATATGACTAGAGTTATAGGAATTGTTTCTGGGAAAGGAGGAGTCGGGAAAACGACAGTTGTGACTAATCTTAGCACTGCGCTAGCAACAAAGTTCAATAAGGGAATAACTATAATGGATTGTAATGTCACAGCTTCACATCTTTCTATGCATTTTGGAGCATATCTTCATCCGTTCACGTTGAATCATGTTTTGAAGAATGAGGTAAGTATCGAAGAAGCGATATTCGTTCATTCCACAGGAGTCAAGATAATCCCTGCTTCTCTAAACTTATCAGACCTTGTCGGAATTGATATTTCTATTCTGGGAGAGAAGATAAAGAACCTTATGGGGGGTGATGACTTTGTTTTTCTTGATACTGCTCCTGGTTTTGGTAAGGAAGCAATTTCAGCTACAATTGCATGCAAGGAAGTTTTGATTGTAACCACGCCTAACATTCCTGCTGTTACTGATGTCATCCGTGGTAGAAAAGTATTGGAAGAGTTGGGTGTTGAACCATTAGGAGTCGTGTTGAATAAAGTCACTGGAAAAAAATTTGAGTTAACAAATAGAGAAGTCATTCAATTAACTGATTTGCCGGTATTAGCGAAGATTCCTTTTGACTTAAAGATACAAGAGAGTTTGGCCGCTAAAACTCCTATAGTTGTTCATGATGAGAAATCCCCTGCAAGTATAGAATTCTTTAAGTTAGCTTCATTTTTAACAGGAGAAATCTATGAGCCACCCAAGCTGAGTTTCTTTGAGAAATTTAGTAGGATTTTTAGTAAGTTATCCTGAGTATTAGGACAAAGATTCTAAAATCTCACCAATACTCCAAGCTTGTGAAATACAACCTCTACTCTCAAAAGGTCTATCTCCATCAACTATTTCAGAAATTGTTCCCAAACCAAATCTCATTATCTCTTTTTTTACAAAAGATTTTATTTTTTTATCCATGGTTTTTTTATTACCCTTAACTTTAATCCAACTTTTTACAAACATTCCAAGCAACCAAGGCCATATAGTACCTTGATGATAAGAGAGGTCTCGTGCTTTCATACCACCAGTGTATTTACCATGAAAGTTTGGGTCTTTTTTAGACAAAGTCCTAAGTCCGTAATCGGTCAACAAATCTTTCTTAACGGTTGAAACAACTTTCTCCATCTTATCTTTATCTAGAACGCTAAAATCTAATCCGACAGCAAAAATCTGATTAGGTCTCAGACTGTTATCACCTAAACAATCATCCAAATAAGAACCATTCCAGAATTTCTCGTTGAAACTCTTCTTGACCCGTTTAGCCAAGCTTCTATAACTTGTATAATCTTCTTTCAACTTCGGTGCAAAGAATTCCATTATTTTCAACGCATTATACCATAAAGCCTGTATTTCAACTGCTTTACCTCCTCTCGGTGTAGCAAACTTTCCATCTAATTTAACATCCATCCAAGTCAATCCAAGACCGTGTGATATTAATCCATCTTCATCCATTTTTATTTTAAAATCAGTGCCTTTCACATAACTTTCAATAATTTCATTCATTACTGACCAGAGTTCTCCAACGAATTTCAAATCTTTTGTTTGCTTGTAAACTTGATAAACCCTGTCTATGAATAAAAGACTTGTGTCAACAGAATTGTAAGATGGTTTTTCAGAATTAGTGGGTAGCATGTTTGGGATTAAACCATTCTTACAAAAACCTGCATAAGCCTTCAACACGTCCTTTGCCTGTGAGATTTTCCCATTAACTAAACATATTCCTGGAAGTGCTATCATCGAATCTCTTCCCCATTCTCCAAACCAATGATAGCCTGCTATAATGGATTTTTTATTATCGAATCGTGTTATATCATGAGAATCTGCTGCAAGAACTAACCATTTTATCCAATCTTCTTCAGGAATTTTTTTATCTTGGAAAAATTTTGTTAGTAGATATCTCTTCCTCCCAATTTCTCGTTCAATGATTTTTTTTGGTTCATCTAACTCTTTCTTCGGAACCGAATATCCAGCTACAAGGAATAAATCTTTTGTATTATTGTAAACTCTGAATTCAAAATAACCTGGATTATAGTTATTCTCTACGCAATCTTCCCCCCTCTCTGAATCCACTTCATAGAAGAAGCTCTTATGCCATTTTTCATGTTCTGTTAATCCATTTTCTTCGAAGCCAGATCCACTTAAAGTCAAATAATTTTTATCTGGAAAAATGATTTTTGCAGTTTTATTTTCTTTTTGAAGTTTGAAATTTATTGGTGATTTAGTTAAAGAATAAATCGATCTATAGTTTATGAGTGGGTAGATTCTAAAAACAAAAGGTTCTTTTACATTTTCGAATTCATATTTCACTACAATAACATTCTTTACAAAATTCGTGAAAATCGTTTTTTTCACTTCAATTCCATCAACCCTGTAAGTGAACTGGGGGAATGGATTCAACTCGAATTTAACTTGGTACTTGTAGCCTTCTGGATACACTACATCTAGATATCTGTTCGTCGATAATTTCACTGTCTTCTCATCTAATATCATCTCTTCATCAAGTTTTGAGAGTATTACTTTTCTGTCTAACGGAGGTTTATCCGATGCTATTAACAGGCCATGGTATTTTCTTGTGTTCATTCCTGTTACAGTAGAAGAAGCATAACCACCAAATTCATTCGTTATTATCCACTCGAGTTTTTTTGACTTGTTCAGATTTTGAATAGTACTTTTATCGATTTCTATTACAGGTAGTTCCATTAGATCACATCAAAATTTTTTCTTTAAATCTCTGGCGAGATCTTCAGGAATAACAGTTATTACTGGCTCTTTATGTAATATCTCACTATAACCTCTGTCTGTTGTGTAGTATTCACTCAAACTTGGTCTTGAAACAATCTTTATGTTCAAAGAGAAGAAGTGACCTAAATGTTCATCAAGAGGAGCAGAGAACATGACCATGTTGTATCCAAATCCATGCCTATTGATACACCTAAAGATTCTCCATATACCTTCACTTATGTTGTTGATTTCTTCTTCACCCATTTCAAGCAGAGATGAAACATTCCCCTTTACAACACCAATAATCTCATTATTACAAGTAGGAGCAAAGCTAGTGAACCAAAAAACTGAACCAGTTCTTCCTACGAATCTTTCGTCATCCACTTCTTGTTCAATCAAATCTTGCCAATAATTCGTCTTGTTCTTATCAAAATATTCCCAACTTTTCTTATAGTACAGACCTGTCATAACACTCGGTGATGTAGAATTCAATATCTGTACATGTGGATGAATCAATGATGCTCCAGCAGTCGGAAGATAATTAAAATTTATCGAAGGAAATCTCACATTAGGATTCTTTTCATTGACTATTTTAAAGAACCTTAAGCACCCTTCAAGACAATCTTTCCATCTTTCTGATTTAATTTCATCTACTGGTAAAAAATGTTTAGACGTTAAGACCCCAACTGCATGGTATTTGCAGAAAGGATAAAGATTTGGAAAAAGTATGAATTCATTAACTTTTATCCTACCTTCTGGGACCAGTGAAGGAATGTACTTCGGAGTTGATTTTTCAACCCTTTTATTGCAAAAAAAACATTTCTCACTGGATTTCTTGATGATTTTTTCATCTAATTTACCTCTCAATTGAACAGGTCTTGTTGCTCTTTCTATACTTATTCTACACCATTCGTCGGTTAATGGGTCTTTCCTTCTTTCTGTTACTTGAATTTCCTTTTTAAAACCTTTTAACGGAGAAAGAAATTCTGATTCTATCATTTGTTTGGTGAGTTCAATTTTGGTCATAAATATCTATTCAAATTCTTAATAAATAATTCTGTCGTAAGTTAGAATCCTAAGATGACTTAATTCTTTTTTTCATTTTCTTTATAGCTAGACTATGAGCTTCCAGATAATGTTTTATCTGATACTTCCAATCGAGCTTTTCGACTAAATATCTAGTTTCCATTTTCTCTTTCATTCTTTCCTCTTTATCCAGAAATACACATTCTTCAAGAATATCAACCAGATCTTTGACTACCTCCTTTTTCTCTCTGTCCATTACTTTCAAGACTTTGATTGCAGAGCTCTTTCCTAATTTTTTACTGTAATTTTGAATGAAAGATCCAAAGCCTGCCATGTCTGTCGTTACTGAAAGGACTCTTAAAGCAGCTGTTTCAAATGGCGTATAGCCCCAAGGTTCATACCTCGAAGGAAATACTCCCACGGAAGTGCCTATAGCAAAATCTTGGTAACTCATTCCCAATAAACCGTCAGTTGGAGAAAGATAAGTAGGATAGAATATGACTCTAACTTTATCGTCAGCCTTATTCAATAACTTGTTTTGTTTGAGGTGATTGATTATTTCGTCATCTTTTTCATCACAGGTTAATTCAAAGGCACATAATGGAGCATCTCTACCTCGAAATCTAGAAAAAAAGTGTGACCAAGCGACAGTCCTCGGAATGAATGTCTTATCCATGGCTTTCTTGAAATCTATCTTTTCACCATCCAGTATTTGATTGATTATCTCATCCTTCATTTCGAAAAACTGTTCTCCCAACATAGTTTTGAGTTTATGATATTGAATGATACTCTCCAACAATTCCTTTTTCGGTCCTTTTATGCCAGCTGGAATGAGGATGAACACGAAGACATTCCTCCTGAAATTTTTCTTTTTTAAACGTTCATTCAATTTGCTTAATGCTTCTATGAACAGGTCAACCCCTTTGTTCAAAAACTCATACCTACCAGAAATAAAGAATACTATGTTATCTCTCATTCCAACTGGATAATAAGGTGAGAAATAAGCTTCCAAGAATTCATTTATGGGTTTTCTATTCCTTCTATGGAGAATGGTTAAAGTCTCTGTAGTGTAAAATACATCGAAGTCCAGAGAATTTGGTGTAATTACATCGGCTTCTTTAGAGAGTATATACTTTGCTTCCCGGCTGACAATATCACTGACAGCAGTGAAAACATCCGCACGATTCGCACATACTTTTTCGACCATGTGTTGAGATTCGAGTTTATATTTGTAAGATTCACTGTCTTTAAAATATTTTTTATTTTTTAGACATTTCGTGACCTCTTTGATTAGATTTTCACCACCGTAAGATTTGGCTCTACCGATTCGAGTTGCATGAGTTGTAAAGACCAGACCTATCGGAATTTTTTTCTTCAACAAATAGGTTAATCCACCACCAGAAAGCCATTCATGGAAATGAGCTACTATTCTCTTCTTTTTGAAGTTTTTATTCTTCACCAGTTTCTCTATCAGGATTCCAGCAGCAGTTGACCATGCAATCGGTTCATCGTAATCAAAACCAGTTTTCATGGAGTCAATCTTGTAACCCTCCCATAACTTTTTCTTTATCAAGTTTATGTTTTTCTTCATGAATTCTTTTGGGTCGATTAATATCAATCTAACATCATGAGCCGTGATCCATTTCCCCCAGAAGCATTTGATTCCTATTTTTTCCAAATCTTTGAACATTTTTTTAATATCCTTTGGTGCTTCTTCCTCGACAAAATACTTAAAATAAGAATCTGGATTGTAGAAGCCTATGGTATAATAATTTTTTCCATAAACTCTTTTCATTTCTTTAGATTTTGATGTCAAAACTGTGTAGATTCCACCGACTTTGTTACCACATTCGAAGGAAACCTCAAAGCATACGTCTGCTGGTTTACTTGGCATAGTAATATATTCTGATATCTAGTAAATAAAGAATAATGGTCGATGTTACAATAATTGGTGATATAAACGTTGATTTGATAACTTCTCCTATTAGAGAATATCCAGATAAGGATAGTCAGACCATCGTTCCATCGATTTATCTCAACCCTGGAGGGTGTGCGTGTAATGCTGCAATAGCTTGTGCAAAACTTGGCATTAAAACAAGATTGATAGGAAAACTGACCGATGACTTATTTTCAAAGTATTTGATTGATATACTCAAAAAAGTCGGTGTTAAAACCAAGATTAAGATAATCAAAAATAAGACAACTGGTATTACACTTGCTACAACTTTCAAAGACATGAAACGTTCATTCATCACATATCGAGGAACGAATGAAATTCTGTCTATTAGAGATTTCAGACCTGATGATGTAAAAGGAAAAGTCTTGATAATAACTGGGTTTAATTTGTTGGATAATTTGAGAAAAGATGTAAAAAAATTGTTTGAGTATGCTAAGAAATCAGGAATGAAAACTGGTTTAGACCCCAACTGGGACCCAAAAGGATGGACTGATAAAAGGATAATGGATATTTACAGTATTTTCAAATCGACTGATTGGTTCTTTCCCAGTATAGAAGAGGGAAAAGCCATTGCTAAGACTAAAGATGAAAGACTAGTTGTTAAAAAATTAATGTACCTCGGACTAAGAACTGTCTGTTTAAAGTTAGGTGAGAGAGGATGTTTACTTGGAAATGAAAATACGATAAAGCCGATCAAAGGGTTTAAAGTAAACCCAATTAACACGACTGGAGCCGGTGATGTTTTTCTTGCAGGTTTTATTAAAGGCTATTTATCTGGTTGGTCTGTTGAAGATAGTGTTATGTTTGCTAATGTTGCTGGCGCCCTTTCGACCATGAGAGTTGGTCTGGAAAGATATCCAACATACAGAGAAACTATTCATTTCTTGAAAAGTAAAGGCGTTGACATTGGCCGATAAAAGAAAAATTAAAGAAATAATCAAAACAAGTAGAAAAGTTTTCAAGGAATGTTCTCATAAAAACGGTGCGATTGTTGCTTCAAACATGCACGACCCAGAATATCCTAAAGATGCTAAAAATTATTATTATGTTTGGCCAAGAGATGCAAGCTTTGTTTCAGTTGCTTGTGATTTAGTTGGTTTAAAGAGAATTCCTGAAAATTATTTTAAATGGTGTTGGAAAGCTGAAGAGTTTAAAGAAAAAGGAATATTCGATATGAGATACTACCCTAATGGAAAGATGTTTGGCCGACAATTCCAACCAGATCAATCTGGTTCTCTTCTATGGGCTATTGAACATCATTGTAAAAGCTATGGAAAATACCCAAAAAAAATTGAAAACTTAATCATTAAAACTGCAGATGGAATCTGTTCCAACTGGAAAAAAACATGTTTTAGGAAGATTTCATACGATTTATGGGAGGAGAGAAGAGCTTACCCAAAGAATAATGAAAAACATACTTATTCAGTTGCTATATGTTTGAGAGGATTGGAAGCGGCCAATAGATTAATAGGAAAAAATGAAAAATGGATGGAATGCATTGAGCAAATGAAGGATGAAATAGAAAAAGCTTATCACAATAGAGTTGGATTTTTCACTCGAACTTTTGGAGACAACTTTGTTGATTTAGTCATAGATTCTTCTATACTGGGATTAGTCTGGCCTTCTGAGATCATCAAACCAAAAGATAAGAGAATCGTAAGAACAGTTAATGAGATTCGTAGAATAAATGCAATTAATGGTGGTTTAATGAGATATCCGGGAGACAGGTACAACGGGACATTAAGAAAAACAGGGGCAGGAGCTTGGCCCCTACTCAATTTCTGGATGTCTATATATTATATGAAATCTGGAAACAAGAAAGAAGCGAAAAAGTATTATGACTGGGTCATTAAGAGAGTCGATAAAAAATTACCAGAACAAATCAAGAACAATAAACCCACATCCATCATCCCATTGGCATGGTCTCATGCAATGTTTATAATCGCTTCAAAGTTTCTTGGATATATTTAGGATTCAAATCAGTTCTTGATAAAGCTCCAAAGTCTCAGTAGCGATTTTATCCCAATTGAATTGTGTCTCAGCAGCATATCTTCCATTCCTTCCCATCAACATTGCTTTCTCAAAATCTGAGAAAATATTCTTTACACCCCAAGATATAGAATTAGTATTAGCATAAATTTTCAATCCAGTGGTATCATGCCACACTATATCTCCAGCTCCCGTTCCATGCATCGTTATAACAGGTTTACCTGCAGCCCATGCTTCTAAAACCACGACGCCAAAAGGTTCGTTTCTACTGGGAATACAAACCGCATCACATGCTCTCAGTAAATCTATCTTATCGTCTTCAGATATGAATCCAGTAAACCTAACTGCATAATCGATTCCTAATTGATGACTTCTATTCACCAAATGATCTGTCATGTCTCCTTCACCGGCGAAAACAAATCTAGCTTGAGGATGATCTCCCAAAATATCTGGTATCGCTTCCAAAAGTAAATCAGGCCCTTTTTGGTATGTCATTCTCCCTATAAAGAGAATCACAGGATCAAGTGGACCAACATTAAACCTCTTCTTGACTTCTCCTTGATCTATCCATCCCTCGAATTTATTCGCATGAACACCATTATATATAACTCTCATTTTATGTTCAGGAACTCTGTGAATCCATTGAGTCTCCTCTTTCATTCTTTCTGTACAAGTTATTACTCTATCAGCGACGTAAGTGCCATGCCATTCCAAACCATGAATAGCTTCGGCAGCACCATTATGGAATTGATTTCCATCCCTTCCGTATTGATTAGAATGAAGAGTCCAGACAATTTTTTTACCCCTAGCCTTTTTTATCTCATCTAAAACTGGAACAACATGCCAATCATGACCGTGTATGATATCAAATCCACCAGAATAATTTTCAGATCCAAAGAAATGATGAGCCATAGATTTACTCATGTTGTGCATTTCTTGGATTAGACTATGGTTGGAGGCAAAGGGACACCTATGATAATGGACGCCATCAATTACCTCATATTCTTTCTGCCCAGGACCTATCCTAGTGAAGACATGAACCTCATGACCCATCCTCTCTTGTGCTGCTGCGAGTTCTGTCACCACTACTGCAATCCCACCTGCACGTATTGAATGCAGGGACTCCCAAGTGAAATGGGCTATTCTGATGCTATCACCTTATTAGATACTTGAAATTTCCTATTAGATATAAATTTAGTTTTTCTATAAATAAAGTTTTTTCAACAATTTCAGCAATATCTCATTAATTTTTTCCCACTGCGAAAACCAAAAACTAGTGCCCCAATAAGTATAACAACTCGTTTCAGAGATCAATAACATGCGTTTAGTGTCTTCATACAATTTTCTTTGACTTCCCTTTAATCCCTTTGGGTCAATTCCATGAAACTTTTTGCTTGTTTTCTCAATTCCCTTACCAACAATTTCTCTTTCACTTCCTTTCACCCATTGCTCATGTCCACCAACCCATGAACCACCAACTTTCTTGAGTTTAATCCTCGATGTTATCTTTCTATCGTAATACTCTCGTAAAAATTCTGTGATCGTCAATGATGAAATTTTTTTATCGATTTTTTCTTTAAAGAATGGAATGAAAGTTTGTGGGAAGAATTCGTTCAACATTACATTGCCATTTTCACCGTCTGATGCAGGAACAACCAATGCAGGTTTTCCACTCCTTTTTCTGAACAAACTTACTGCCTTCAAACACTTTTCGTAAACACATCCAGCATCACATCCAGCCTGTTGGTCGATGAAATCATACCTCGCCCTTAAAACAACAACTATACTCTCACCCTTAACAGAAAGAAGATGTGGTTGACTTGTCATGATTATTCTCTGTTCTTGACTTATCTCTTTTTCCCCTTCCACCGCCTCTATCGGAAGAATCATCCATTCATATCCGTAATCTTTCAGTATTTTTATCAGTTTAACTAGTTTGTTTTCTTGCCCTGGAATGCCCATCTCAGGAAGCCAAAATCCTTTGACTTCTTTCAGGGCTTTGTTGCCAAAGAGTCTTTTGAATGTATTCCTCCATTCCTCAACCTGCCATTTCCAATCTCTTTCTGGAGTAACCGGGAAATAACAATGAGAATAAGCGGTTCCAGCAAATTCTATAGATGATGGATATTTTTTCAAGACTTCTTTATACAATTTGATTATGTCTCCTATTTTCTCTCCGTCGACGTATGTTTTTTTCAAGTTTTTTGTAAGTTCTTTTAAACTCTCCAGAAGAATACCAGAAAAGTCAAGTATTATCTTTGGCTTTAATCCCCTTTTCGTTAAAACTTTAATATGTTTTGCAGGGTTTTTATAGGCTCTAGTCATCAATTCTGCGTTCCACCTAACATTAGAATCTTTAGAGAACAACATCATTTTGAGATTTCCAATCAACTTCCTTCTATGCCAAAG
>DAOVGP010000039.1 GCA_030672375.1 Candidatus Aenigmatarchaeota archaeon
TTGAACACTTAGAAGGAACTGAATACGAGCCAGAACAATTCCCAGGTTTGGTATACAGAATTAAAGACCCAAAAGTTGCATTCTTACTGTTCAGTTCTGGTAAAATCGTGTGTACTGGTATTAGAAAAGTTGAAGATATAGAAATAGCTGTTAGAATGGTATCCAAAAAGTTAAAAAGTATTGGTGCCCTAAAGAAATAGGGATTTATTGAAAAGAGAAGATATCATAGATAAGTTTTCTGAATTCTTGAGATATGAATGTTACAAGGACTTAGCTTTAGGTATCACAGAAGGAAAAAAATCTCTTCAGATTGATTTTTCTTTGGTTGATAAGTTCGATCCTTTGCTTGCTGATATCATATTAGAAAAACCTGAGGAAACCTTGAGTATATTGGAAGAATCCGTAGAACAGATAGATTTGCCACAGAAAGAAAAAGTCCATATAAGATTCTTCAACACTCCCGAAACAAGCAAGATAAGAATCAGGAATATTCGAGCGAAACATATAGGAAAGATGTTGTGTGTGGACGGTATCGTTAAGAGAGCATCCGAGGTTAGACCAGAAATTGCTGAAATAAATTTTGAATGCCCTGAATGTGGAAAAATAATAACTGTGATACAAACAGAGAAGGACAAAACCGTTAAATCACCTGGGAGATGTGAATGTGGTTGTAGGAGAGGATTCAAACAAGTTGGCCAAAGTCTTTATGATGCTAGATGGGTAACGATTGAAGAACCGTTTGAGATAACGACTGGTGAAAGACCGTCTGAAATAATGGTTTACTTAAAAGAAGATTTGACTTCTCCGAGGATGCGAAACAAGACAGATCCTGGGAATAGAATAAAAGTAATTGGAATACTCAAAGAAGTGCCGAAAAGAACTGTCAGAGGGAAAAAGACTAGACAGATGGAAATACTATTGGATGCTAACAATATAGAGGCTGTGGAAGTGGAATGGGATGAGTTGGAAATAGACCCAGAAGATGAAAAGAAAATATTAAAACTAGCTAAAGACCCCCTCATTTATGACAAATTGATTGCATCACTTGCTCCAACCATGTATGGTATGGATGAAATCAAATTAGCTATCGTTCTTCAACTCTTCGGCGGAGAACGAAAAATCCTAAAAGACGGGACTAGAATTAGAGGTAACATTCATGTTTTGTTGATAGGA
Source organism: Candidatus Aenigmatarchaeota archaeon (assembly GCA_030672375.1). GTDB lineage: Archaea > Aenigmatarchaeota > Aenigmatarchaeia > CG10238-14 > CG10238-14 > DAOVGP01. Next base: position 1,174 of record DAOVGP010000039.1, read on the forward strand.
GACCCATCAGCTGGAAAGAGTCAATTAATGCAACTCACTTCTAGAATGATTCCCCGTGCAAAATACGTTTCAGGAAGAGGCGTAACAGGAGCGGGTTTAACTGCAACTGTTATCAAGGACGAACAATTCCTCGGAGGATGGGTTCTTGAAGCTGGAGCATTAGTCATGTGTAACAATAGTGTCTGTGCTATCGATGAGTTTTCACAAGTAGCTCCACACGATCAAGTTGCCTTACAGGAGGCGATGTCCTTAGGAACAATATCAATAGCTAAAGCTTCTATCGTGGCAACCCTGCCAGCTCAGACCGCTATACTAGCAGGCGGTAATCCAAAATTAGGTAGGTTTGATCCTTACATACCGATCAGAGAACAAATTCCTATCAACGAAGTCTTGTTAAGTAGATTTGACCTGAAGTTTGCATTGAGAGATGTACCTAACCCGGAAGCAGATGCTAAGTTGGCTGAACACATTCTTAGAATGAGACATTTTGAAGAGGAAAAAGCTAAACCTGTTATTGAACCAGAACTATTAAGAAAATATATAGCTTATGCTAGAACTCAAATCCATCCTACCATGACAAAAAGAGCTGCAAGTGTTATAAAAGATTTTTACCTGAAAATGAGAACCAAAGCGGGAGGAGAAGCACCAGTTTCCATCACACTAAGGCAATATGAGGCACTAATGAGGTTAGCTGAGGCATCAGCAAAGATCAGGTTTAGTGATAAGATTGAACTGAAAGATGCTGAAAGAGCTATTACGCTAATGAAAACATCATTGAGACAATTTGGTTTTGACCCTGAAACAGGAATGATAGATATTGACAGGGCAGAAGGTACGATGACTAGTGTCCAAAGAAGTAAGATAAGGATAATCCTAGATGTAATAAATGAATTAACAAGTATAATCGGGAAAACCATTCCAATTGAAGAAGTTGCAAGGAGAGTAAGAGAAGAGGGTGTTGATAATTTTGATGATATTTTAAGAAGAATGTTGAACGAAGGGTTAATTTTCAGTCCTAAACCAAACTTCTTACAGAAAGTTTAAACCGAATCGGTATATTTTAGTTTTTAATGTCATATATAAGAAGCATGAAAACTCTCAGACAGACGATGATACGATCAATGATTTCTGTTGTAATCAATGGTAAGTTCGTTAGAAAAGAGGGTATGGAACCTAGTTACATCTTGACAGAAATGGGACAGAAGATATCTAGGGTTAATATTCTCGGGACGTTAGTGGATAAATTCATGAGTGAAAACAGCAACTTTTCTACTATAACAGTGGATGATGATTCTGATTCCATCAGAGTTAAGGCATTTAGAGAGGACGTAAACATTTTCAATAATTTTGAAGTTGGAGATTTGGTGATGGTTATAGGTAAGGTGAGAGAGTATATGGGAGAGAACTACATTATACCTGAGATTGTTAAGAAAATAGCAGACCCAAATTATGAATCCTTCCATAAGTTAGAGGTACTCAAACGATTGCTTGAACAAAAAAAGATTTTAGATGGTATCAAAAAAGAGAAAGAGAAGTTTGAAGACGTGGAAGAATTTAAAAAACATGTCAAAGAGAAATACGATGATAGTATTGAAGGTGTGATTGAAACTCTGGAAGTTGAAGAAGGAATGAAAGAGAAGGATCACAAGCCTCTTATCCTAGAAAAAATAGAACAATTAGACAAAGGAAAGGGAATTGAGTTTAGAAAACTTTTGGAAGAATCTAAATTACCAGAAAACGAGTTCGAAGAAGTAATAAACGAACTGTTATCAGGGGGGATCTGTTACGAACCGGCTCCAGGAGTGATAAAGAAAGTCTGAATCCAACAATTCTTTAATAAAATAAAAAAGAAAGATTTTTATTGGAAAGAGTGATAGAATGAAAACATACGAGGAAATGTTGAAAGAAGCGAGACAGGGCATTTCAGAGACTATAACAAAGGAAAGTAGATTAGAAATTCCAATTCCTCAATCCTTCATTCAAGGAAATAACACTTTCATAACTAACTTCACGGAAATAACAAACAGTATAAGAAGAGACCCGAAACATCTAGCAAAATTCTTATTCAGGGAATTAGCTAAGGCTGGTCACATAGATGGCAACAGATTAATTCTTCAAGGAAAGGTTATCAGTAGTCTTATAAAGAAGAAGATTAATGACTATATGAAAGAGTTCGTCTATTGTAAGGAATGTAATAAACCAGATACACGCTTAGAAAAAGAGGACAGGATTAATTTCTTGAAATGTGAGGCGTGTGGAGCAAAACATGTCTTGAGACGTATTTAAGGCTTATAAGTATGAAACTCATAAATTTTATAATTCAGAGGTGATTTTTTGTCCGAAAGTCCAGAAAAAACTAAGAAATTACCATTTCCGACTGCACCAATTGTTAGGCTTATGAGGGAACATCTCGATAAAGATAAACTCATAAAAAAAGAGGTAAAGGATGAAATGAACAAGTGGTTGGGAATGATGACTGAGAAAGCCACTAAGAAGATGAATGAAAAACCATACACGACTGTTGACTTAAGTACATTCAAAGAAGCCGTTCAGATATACAAAGATGTAGAAGAAATGGAAAAAGAAAAAAACAGAGTCGTTGCTCATCTAGAGAAAATAAAACAAGATTGTGAATCTCTGATAAGAGATTTAGATAGAAAATTTAAGGTTTAAATTCGTTCCTTTATTTGTATTGAAATGTTTTGGTGTAAGACTCATTCAATTAAGGGAAAATTTCTTGCAGCAGTTTGTGATAAATCTTTATTGGGAAAACGAATAGGTAAGAAATTGAAGATTAATGTTAATGAAAGTTTCTATGGAGGAGATCTCGTTAAAGAGGAGAAAGTTTTAGAATTGATGAAAAGATCAACCATATGCAATCTTTTAGGAAAGGAAATAGTAAAACTTGCTCTTGAAAAAAAGTTTATTACAAAGGAAAATATTATGTTTATTGATGACATCCCACATGCCCAAATTATCAAGTAAAAAAGCACAATTCTTCATCCTTACTACAGTTGTTATTGTTGGTGTCTTCTATAGTTTGAGTAAATCTATCGATCCATATACTTTTGTGGATACTTCTGATGCAGCTTATGGTGAAGAAATTCTATTTTTCGATAACGTTAGGGATAAAAGTATAAAAACAGTTAGAATAAGCAATCCTGGCGAATTACTCTCTAATCTAGAAGAATACAAAAATTTCATCGAAGAGGTGGCTAGTAATAGGGGATATAATTTAGTATTTTATTATACAAACACGACAGATAGTGTAAAGATAAATATGGTTTTAACTTCTCAAAAGTATAGTTTGAGAGCGAACTTTACCATTCCAAGACCTTAAAGTAAGGCAAAAATTCTTCTCTAACTTTTTTCACAGAACAATGCAAATTTTTAGAAAGTTTTATCAACTTTTCTTTATCTTCCTTTCTTTTAAATTTTGTCCTTCCTAAGAATTTTATTTTATCCGGGTATTCATACCTTGAAAACTTTCTATACATTTCTTTCTTTGACAATGCAACACCACCGGTCATCAAATCGATCATATATTTCTGGAATTTCCAGTTCTGTCTAATCTTTATTCTCTGTCTAAAAAGGTCTGCCCTTGACAACATATTATAAGCTTTTGCTATTTCTTCGGGTTTCTCATACTCATTGATGATGTTCTGTTCAATCCACAAGAATATTTCATCAAAGTTTTTATCCACACTCTGAATCGATAATTTTGCTGCCAAAGCCGTTTTCGTCTTGAATATCATTTTTAGGGCATCAAAAATACTAGTTTCTTTTTCCCTCATTCCCAAACTTTCCAAATCATCCAATTTTATCTCTGTTTTTTCTCTCGCCAAACTTTCTAAATCATTTATCGCTGAACGCAGGTCACCCGCAGACCTCTTCGCTAATTGTCTCAAGACTTCTTTATCACATTTCAAATCCTCTTTCTGACAGATAAAGTCTAATCTCTTGATAATATCCCAGTAATAGACTTTACCGAATTTAATCAATAGACAATAAGAACGGAGTGAACGTAATTTCATATTATAAGGATTGTTTGCTGTTAGGACGATGGGATGCCGAGATTCTTTTATAATTTTTATTATTTCTGTCGTTCCACCTCTATCTACCCTACCTGCCAACCCATCGATTTCGTCAATTAAAAAAAGTTTACTTTTCTTGAAAAGAGACATTTGTTTCATCGATTGTCCTATGACTTCTTTGATTTGTGAAGCTGTTCTGTAATCAGAGGCGTTAAGCTCGATGATTTCAAGATCCCTTTCTTTAGTTAATGCTTCTACAACACAGGTTTTACCCACACCAGTTGGTCCAAACAATAACGCGGCTTTCTTACCCGGTTTCCATATTCTGAGCCAGTTAAGGAATTTCTCTACCGCCTTCTTCTGTCCAACTACTTCTGAAATTTTTTCAGGGGCGTATTTTTCCGTCCAAGGCATAATTATCATTTTTTACTTAACATAAGAAATTGTGCCAACAATGCTTCGAGTTGTAATAACTCAGATCCACCCTGTGAAATCCGGAAATCATATTCTCCAGTCATATCGATCAGTTTAATCTTATCCTCTTCAGGAACATCCAACTTGTAGATTTGACTGTGTATTTCTCGAATGATATCTTCTGCTGATAGTCCTTGAATCAATATCATATCATTCAATCTTTTCCTAGCATCCTTGAAATTTCCTTTCATCACTAACTTTAACATTTCCTCTACATCTCTAGGCTTAGCTCTGGCAGCAGCTTCGTAAACAACATCTTCAGTAATATTCTTTTTCAAACCAGCAGAAGCTTGGAGTAAATTGGCAACTCTCCTTAAATCGCCTTCAGCAAGATTAAGTATTGCTTTTATTCCACTCGTGCTTATCTTGAGTTTCTCCCCTTTAACAATTCTATCAATATACTTTTTTTGGTGTTCTTCAGATAGTGGCCTAAACCTGAAGATTGCTGCTCTAGATTGGATAGGATCGATAATTCTCGAGGAATAATTACAGATGAGAACAAAACGTGCAGTCCTGGTGAAATTTTCCATAGTTCTTCTCAAAGCTTGTTGAGCATCCCTAGTTAAAGCATCAGCTTCGTCGAGTATAACTAACTTATATGGGACATTGCCTATAGCTTTCATCCGAGAAAAATCTTTTATTTTGTGCCTTACAATATCGATACCTCTTTCGTCTGATGCATTGGTTTCTAAAACGTTAGCTTTCCAATATTTACCGTACAAATCACTAGCCATAGCTAAAGCACAAGTCGTTTTCCCTGTTCCAGCAGGACCAGCAAACATACAATGAGGAATGTTTTTATTCTTTACAAAGGCTTTTAGACGTTCGACTACATGTTTTTGGTTGATGACTTCCTTTAACGATTTGGGTCTGTATTTTTCAGCCCACACTTCGAATTCCATCATTTAATCACTTCTTATCTTTTAAGATTTACAGTAATTTATAATGAAAAAGTTTTCCGTGATATAATGAGGATAGCTATTAGTGGAGTGCCTGCAACTGGTAAGACTGAAATTTCGAAACTTCTATCAAAAAAACTTAATTACAGATTAATCTCAATAAACGAATTTGCAGAAGAATTGGATGCTTTCACTGGTTACGACAAGAAAATGGAATCCAGAATCCTCGACATGGCCAAACTCAAAAAAGAAATCAAAAAACTAAAAGGCAACATCATATTAGAGGGACACACATCCCATCTGTTTCCAGTTGATATGATTATTGTTTTAAGGTGTAATCCTGAAATTTTGAAAAAGAGATTAAAGAAGAAATTCTCTTCTAATCTTTTGAAAATTCAAGTAAATCTAGAAGCGGAAATACTCGGTGTCATAAGTTCTGAAGCAGTGATGAACAGTAGGAAAGTCTATGAAATAGATACTACCGATAAGAGCGTGAAAGAGAGCGTTAATGTAATTCTAAAAATTTTGAAAGGAGAGATTGAAGAATTTAAAGTCGGGAAAATTGATTGGTTAGAGGAATTTTCCAACTGGATTGACACTACTTAGATCCCTAAGACTGAGAAAACAACCTCATTTAATCCAGTGAAGAAAAGTAAAGAAGGAATCAACAAAATACCCATGCAATGCGATCTTCTAATCTCAAGAAAAGAACACAAAAGTCCTAAAGATGTGGAAGTAAAAACAATCAACAATCCAAAGGGACCTGTTAAAAATAAAACTAGGCATGTTATGAAAATGATAACTGATATCGTGAGTACTTTGTAGTTCATTTTTTCTAAATACTTGGGGATTATTTTCCCAAGATACGAAGTTAAAAAAGATGCTACGCCAGCTGTTAACATCACCACACCAATTAAGAACACAACATCAAAAAACATTAGTTCACCCAAAATTCCCTGTATAGCAACACTAGCACCACTCCGAGGATTTCCAACTAAGAACAATGATACAAGAGAAAAAACATCATTTGCCACATTAATACCAGATATCGTGATTAAGAAGCTTCTTGATTCACCACTCCCGCCCAAGTATTGAACCATAGTACCAGCTTCTGATATTCCTACAGCTGGAAGGAAACCGACTACAATACCAGCAATACTTGCTAGAATTAGAGATTTTACTATCTCTTTTTTACTGATGAGCATCCTAGAATCTTCTTTCTGTTTGGGTATACTACTCCTCTCGAAGATACTTACTATTAACGTACTCAGACCAAACAAACCAGTCAACGAAGGAAAGAGTACTTCCTGTGCTGGGACCAGATAAGAGTTCAAGACTAATATTCCAAAAATTCCTGTCATCGAGAGAATTAAAATTGAGGATAACATCTTCTTCAGATTCTTTTCAGTGATAAACATGAAAATCATCACACCAAATATTAGATACTGTACGTAGGGTCTCGTTACTTCATAAAGATACTGAAATGAATTCGCTAGCAATGCAATGAAAATTAGAGAAACTAGAAGGCTCCCAATACCACCTAGAATAGTCAACTTTATTGCCTCATGACCTCTCCCTTCTAGAAGTAATCTATGCCCAGGCAAGACTGACAAGGACGTATCAGCTTCGGGAGCGCCTAGAAATATAGACGGAATATAATCAATAAACATCTCAGTTACTGCTACAGAAATCACTAAAACAGCTAGATAATAAGGTGTAGGGAGTAAGAACGATAAAGACATGATGAGAGGTATGGTAGTGTTCACATGAATTCCTGGGATGAGTCCAGCAAAAACACCTATTGCTATACCAATGAATACTAGTAAAACAGTTTCGAGTATCATTCAATCATTTAGAATTTTTATATCACCATCTCTTCTTGGGATGATTTGCAACTGTCCTTGGTATTCATCAACCAAACCAGAGACCGATATTTTTAATCCTATTTCAAAATCATTTTCTGTTAAACCAACTTCTTTTAAAGTGTTCATAAAACCAGCGAACAAAGGAATTTGTATTTTAGTGTCTTCATCAGAAATGGTTAAGAATAAATGTCCAGCAGCATGAGTTTTCTTGTAAACTATTTTTCCTGAAGTTAAAACTGATCTTCCAACCAGCTCAGAAGTTACGTCTTTTAGTTCTATTTGTTTAGGTTCAAGGTTTATTGCTGCGATGTAAATTAATATTAAACCGACAACAGAAGTTAGGAAACATATCAAAATTAAAAAATCCTTTTTCATAATTAAAAAAGAAATTCTGTGTTTAAAACTTTTAAATTAAGAAGATTCTTCTTTGGTTTTTTCCTCTACTTCTTTTTCTAATCCTAATTTTTCGACGAGTTCTTTATATCTATTCCTTATAGTGACTTCAGTGACATTGACTATCGAGGCTACTTCTCGTTGAGTCCTTTTTTCACCTCCCAAAACACAAGCAATATAAATAGCAGCAGCAGCAACACCAGTAGGTCCTTTACCACTCGTGATATCAAGCTTCTTAGCTTGTTTCAATATCTTGATTGCATTAGCTTGAACCATGTCGCTTAAATTCAGAATAGAGCAGAACCTTGGTACATAATCCTTCGGATCTGCTGGGAGTATTCTTATATGAAGTTCTCTTGCCACGTATCGATATGTCCTACCGATCTCTCTTTTTTCTAGACCAGATGCTTCAGCTATTTCATCTAATGTCCTTGGGGTTCCAAATTGTCTGGAGACAGCATAAACCAAAGCTGCAATAACAGATTCGATTGATCTCCCTCTCACCAAACCCTTATCCACAGCATCTTCATAATATCTTGCAATCCTCTCATGGACTGGTTTTGGAAGGTTTAAGAATGAAATAATTCTCTGTAACTCAGAAAGAGCAAACGATAAGTTTCTATCCTTTGATTCTATCAACCTCTTATGCCACTTTCTCAACCTGTAATACTGGGCACGCTTTTTACCAGGAACCTTATAGAGTTCCCCTAAACCCTTTCCTATTTCTGTAGTCATACCTTTATCATGTTTAGTGAATGTAAGTGGTGCCCCGGTTCTTGCACGTCTTGATATCTGTTCTGAATCGAAAGCTCTCCATTCCTGTCCTCTGTCAATCATAGATTCCTTAACAACTAAACCACATTTAGCACATCTTAATTCCCCACGTGTTTTGTCTTCAAGGAATTTATTACCGCCACATTCTGGACATTCTCGGAATTTTTTGGAAACGGTTTTCATATTATCACTTATTAGTAAATATAGAAACGTATTTAAACTTTACGGTTTAACTATTTAAACTTAACATTATTGTACTCGGTTTTATCTATCCACTCTTCTACAACTGGTATAGGATAATGAAAACTCCTTTTTATCCAGAAAAAACAATTATGAATTGATGATGGATAAAAAAAAATTTTTTGATAAAATCACTGACAAGAAGGAGTTCCTCAACATCACAAAGAAATTAGGATTGAAAATTGACAGTTTGTTTGAGGGGCATGATAAACAGTATGAAATTATTCTCAGAAAAGCCGAAAAGAAGGAGTTAGATGCAAAATATTATGTAAAGATGATAGAAGAATACATTAAAGGGATAGAGAAATATTTTTTGCATTTTAAAGATGAAGAAGACCTTTTCGGTACGATCAGGGCAATGGACATAGATTCAAAAAATAGCAAAAAAAATATAAAACATGAAAAACAGCATCTGAAAAAAATCAGGAAATATGGTTTGACACCCTCTTTCATGATTATGTCAGATTCTGAAAAATTGTATTTTATACCCGCTGTGGGCTTCGATTTAGAAGAGTTAGGTGAAAAGACTGGTTGGGACTTGAAGAAAATTATCGAAGTTGAAATTGACATTGGTAATGTAGAAGATAAGAGTGATGGAGATATTAAACGAATAGAATTTCTGGGAAAATTATTATCGGAAATCAGATAGATTTTTATTGATTTGATGTAATTCTTTTATTTCATCATAGAATTCCTTTAATCTTTCTTTTTCAGAAGGCCCCTTGTCTATACTTTTGAAATAAATAATATCTTGGTCTTTAATATCTATTAATTCACGAAAGATTATGCTGCATTCTTTACAATCATTGTCCCATATTACAACATCACATTCTCTATTCCAATTCCATTTACCCATTAGACCATAAGCCGTTGAAGTGAGATTACTACTACCAATTATAGCTGCAATAGGCTTTCTTCCAGAAATTTTAATACTTACCTTGGCATGCCAGTTATTGAAGTATATTGGGTTTATTATTATTTGACCGCTAAATTGAGATACTAAATTATTAACAAAAATTTTATATCGATCTTTATAATATTTGTATCTAATCTTACCCGCAATAGTTGTAATTTTTTTGAGTTTAGAATTTTTATTTTTTATTGCATTAATGATATGAGGCAAAAGAGACCCCGAAGCAGAAAAACTTTTACATTCGGCAATATAACCACTCGATATAATGAGTTCTTCTCCAGGGAGTTCAATCAATTTATGTAAGAAATCTCTAAATTTATTAACAGATGGTTTCCTCCTAAATATTATAATTATACCGTTTCTATCATCTCCGCCTACTTATAAAATCCATGATTTCATCTTCAGTAGGATATGGTGATGCTTCTTCAAATGCTTCTTCACAGAAATGTTGTAATGCGGGGAGAAATTTCTCAATTTCATGTTTTTTATTTTCTATTATTTGGGTTGATCTGTGGTAAATTTTGTTTCTTAATTTATGAAAATTCTCTATCTTGTCGATTTCTATATTATGTATCTTTCTTTTTACTATGGATAATGCGGTGCTAAAATTTATTGTTTTTTCTTTATGTAGAATTTTTTTGATCTCATCTCTTTCTGTCATCCCCTCTTTGATTTTTTTACTATCTATTTCTTGAATAGTATAATCTTTCTTTAGTAAGAATGCTTTCATGAGAAGTTCTGTCGCCTGATCTAGAAGTACTATGGCTATTCTTTCATCATCGAAATTTCTTTTTCGGTAATGCACTATCCCATGTATGATTAATAGTTTTGAAAAGATTGACATTTCAAGCCAATCTCTGGTGTCTCTATCCATAATCAAAAATCAGTTTTTTATCGATTAAAGTGTTTTTGTGCAGAAACCTTTTCTGGTATAGGATAGATTTTTGTTCTTTGGATAAGGCTTAAATTTGTAACCATTAATTAGAATTTTATGCAAACACAAAAAACTGAAAAGTATTGGAAAATCGGGAAAATAGAAGGCGATGATTTTCACAAAGCCTTGGAAGTACTGGATAAGTATGATATAAATTGGGAAAATAATGATCCACCAGGTGGTTCATATCAAACACATATTAAACAATTTGAAGGAATAGGAACTGTTGACGGTGCAAAAGTGAAAATCAGGACACAGGAAACAGTAGGAAGAGGCGGTATTTCCAAACTTATGATAATATACGGTGTTAGTGGTGCTGAGGAAATTTTATATGGAACCCCTTTAGCACAACATTTAAGTCCTTTAAAATAATTTTCCAACCAGAATCAGATAGATTTTCTAGAATAGAGTAATCTTTTATCACTAACCAATGGATCATTTGCTTTCTCTAATTTCCCAAGATCTTCCTCAGTCAAACACCATATATCCACACCAATATCATGACCTTTTTCTTCATACGGAATCCTGCATGTTGATATGCCAGGACAACTTTCTCTTACTACGACCATATCCAAATCACTATACGGTTTATCTTTATTTACTGTAGTAGAACCAACTCGATAAACATCAGTTATATGGTCAGGAGAAATATTATCTAAGATTTTTTCAGCTAATTCTATACGTTGTTCATGTGTGAAAGCCTTGGGTTCTAAAAAATCAGAGAAATACTTGTCCTGATATAAACTTGCTACCTTTTTTCTATCTTCTATAGTCGCCACTTTTTCATATTCGATAACTTCCCCGTCTTTTATTAATTCAGATAATTCTCTTCCAGAAAAAGATCCTATCATGTAGACCGATGGTTTTGAATTGAAATAATGTCCACATACAACTACATATTTGTCTGGACTAAGCCAGTCATCAGCCTTTAGGCAAATATGACAATCTGTAGTCATTTCATCACAAATTCTGTAATAACAATAAGAAATTTAAGTCTTTCAGAACCAATCAAGACCATCTAGATATTTTTGTGCAAAATTCAAAAATCACAGGCTTCTAAGTATGTTCTAAGGTTCACTTTTGACCGTCTTTTAGTTTTTGTGCAATATCGACTTATTGTGCAAAGCTTATCCACTCTTCTACAACTGGTATAGGATAATGAAAAAAACATTAAAATAACCCGAATCAGATAAACTATTTCAATGGAAATCACTTAAAAAATGATATAAGGGGGTGTAAATAAATGGCTTTAATCGTTAAGAGCGCAATAAGACAAATGATGAAGGGACAATGTAATGTCGGTGAAGATTTCTTAAAGA
>DAOVGP010000005.1 GCA_030672375.1 Candidatus Aenigmatarchaeota archaeon
AGAGTTAACATTACATAATTGTTTGCCCAAATATTTTCTCTTATTTCCTTTAATTCCTTTTGGTTTTGGTTTTGCAATTTTATCATAAATCCTATCTTCTATTTTTGTACTAGGATTAAGAATTACCCTATCAATACCTCTATAAGGAGTTTCAGTTAACAATATTTCAGTTGGATCTTCTTCCACCAACATTTCTGGCATAAGTGTACCGTCCATTGCATCTACAGCGCTCCAGACTATATATCCAAAATTATCAACAGAACCAGCATATCCAGGCTTATAAGTATCATACCAACTATTTATGAAATGAGCCAATTTACCACTCATATTTTTTACCAAGTAAGGTAATTCCTTTCCTTTTACAAGAACATATTTTCTAATAAAACGATCTCCCGCTCTTTTATCTAAATAAATTCTAATAGAATTTAGATTATGTGTTATTTTGGCCCTTTCTTTAGGTGTTAGTCTTTCTCTTGCAGTTTGATTAATATTCTCAACAAGTTCTTTTATTGGGGTAAGAGAGTTTCTATTTAATGTTCCCAAAATTCTAATATCATCTTTATATGCTGGTATAAATTCAATTCCATCAGCAGTATGTCTTACGAGTGTTTTAAACATACGATCATAGTGATTAACCAAATCATTTGCATATTCAATTCCTTCGGGTGATGTTAATGAGGGTATCCAAATATGATCATAAGCAGAACCAATCATGGGAATAGCCATCTTAAAAAATTCTCCCTCATCTAATAATTGTTCTTCTAAACTTCTTGGTTTGTAAGCTTGCATATTATTCATCTAATTTTTATCTTTAAGATTTTAGCCGGTTAAATAATGGCTTTTAAAGATTTAAATAGATTTCTTTATTCGATATCTCATAATAATATTATTGGAGTAACGATATATCCTAATTGGTATCAAACTAGTTTCATATATTTTTTAAAGAAATTTTAACTAAACGGATGAATAGTATAATATGAAAAAATTCAAGTTTATTGATATTACAACTGCAGATGTTGCTTTTGTAGCTTATGGGAAAGATTTGAATGAATTGTTTACTAATGCAGCCTTAGCATTGTCCGAGACAATGATAGATGCTAGTCAAATTGAACAAAAAGTAAAAAAATCCTAGAAATAATGGGAGAAGACATGAAAAGCTTACTTTTTGATTGGTTGAATGACCTTTTATTCTATTACGGATCTGAAAATCTGGCATTTTCTAAGTTTGATGTAGAGGTCGATAAAAAAAATTTTAAACTAAAAGCTGTTTGTTGGGGGGAGAAAATAGATCTTAAAAGACATGATGTTAGAACAGGAGTTAAGGCTACTACCTATCATAAAATGCAAATAAAGAAAATCAAGGAAGGATGGAAAGCTCAAGTAATACTCGATGTTTGATCATCCTTTGATTACGCCCATTGGTCTCAACTTAGCAACTATCTTTGCGATACCAGCTTCTTGGCAAACTCTTACAACTTCATCCACATCCTTGTAAACGCCTGGTGCTTCCTCTGCTATTACTTTCCAACTGGCAGACCTAACTAAAATTCGTTTCTCCTTTAACATTTGTTTTACTTTTTCTCCACGGAATAATCTCAGAGCTTTATGTCTCGACATCAACCTCCCAGCTCCATGACAAACACTCGAGAAGGTTAAATTTTTTGCTTGTTCAGTTCCTATTAGAACATAACTTGCTGTCCCCATACTTCCAGGAACGAGTACAGGTTGTCCTACATCCTTATAATCTTCAGGAATATCTGGACTTCCTGGCCCAAAAGCACGTGTAGCACCTTTTCTGTGCATGTATACCTTTTTCTTTTCACCATCGATTTTATGTTCCTCTACTTTTCCTACGTTATGTGCTACTCCATATACTACTTCTAATCCAGCTTCCTCTTCCTTTAACCCTAAAAGTTTGGCGATGCTTTCCCTCACCCAATGAGTGATCATCTGTCTGTTACAGAAAGCGAAATTTACCGCGCAACACATTGCTTCAAAATAATTGTCGCATTCTTTTGTACCAGCAGGAGCGTAAACCAATTCTCTATCTGGTAATTTTCCAATTTTTCCTCTGAAAGCATTCTCTAAAATTCTCAAATAATCTGTACAAACTTGATGACCGAACCCTCTTGAGCCAGTATGAATCATAACACAAACTTGGTTTTCCCTATCTATTCCAAAAATCTTTGCAACTTCAGGAAGGTATATTTTTTCTACATATTGAATTTCCAAGAAATGATTACCCGCCCCTAAAGTTCCTAATTGTGGGGATCCTCTAATCAAAGCCCTTTCACTTACCGCATCAGCATTAGCCTCCTTCATACATCCCCCTTCTTCCAAATATTTCAAATCTCTTTCATTACCATATCCGTTTTCAACCGCCCATTCAGCACCTACTTCCAGAACTTCATTTTTTAATTGACTTGTAGATAGTCTAATCTTTCCACTCCTTCCAACTCCTGAAGGAACATTCCTAAAAATACTTTCCAAAATATTGGATAGTTTTGGTCTAATGTCATTTTCGACGAGATTAGTTCTCAATAAACGTACACCGCAGTTTATATCAAATCCTATTCCACCTGGACTTAATCCACCCTCTTCATAATCTAAAGCAGCCACACCACCTATCGGAAAGCCGTATCCATAGTGCATATCAGGGAGTGCAATACTATTTTTATAAATTCCTGGTAAAAAAGCAATATTTGCAACTTGTTCTACTGCACCTTCTTCAACTTGTTTGAGTAATTTTTCTGATAAAAACAATAAAGCTGGTACCTTCATTCCTGGCTTAGCATTTTTTGGCAATTCCCAACGACACGGTCCAATTTTTTTTAATTTACTCTTTAGATTCATACTATCACCTTAAGATACGTACAGAAAACCTGCACGCGCCTATTTCCACATTTTTATGGTAGGTACGCGCTCTCTATAATTATTATTTAATTGATATTTAAGTTTTCTATAACTTCTTTTTTTTGTGTTAACAATCGTTAGTCGAAAATCTTATTATCTTAACTTTTTAATCATAAAAGAAGAATATTAATTGAGAGGTGAATTTTTTGCCTATATCAAAAGCACCATACAAGAGAACTTACAAACACGGTAGACAGAGAGGTAATGAAGCAAAAGTAAGATGCGATAAATGTGGAACATCAGTCCCAAGATGGAAAACTTTCACTGCCTATAGAGGATTTAGGATAAGAGATCCAGTCATCTTGAAGCAAATGGATAAGAGAATGATACATACGCTAGGTAGGAAAATAAGAGTATGCCCTAAATGTGCAAGGTTCTATGGCATAGTGCAGAGAGGAAAATCTGTTAGAAGAAAAACACGCGTCTAAATGATGTGAATGTTGGGAAAAATAAAACAACTGAAAGGGTTTCTATGGAGAAAGGTACATGAAAAACCCGAGGAAATAAAATTACCACGTTTTATGCCCAAACCTTTAGATACTTTCGTGGAACTTCCTTCAACAAAGGACATAACAAAAATCGATGTCAGATATCCATTGATAAGTGAGTTCGCTAGTGTCCACATAAAATGGGACCCGAAAGAAAGGCAACTGATATATTTTCTGGAGGAACCAGTATTATCCGAACAGGAAAAAAAAATTCTCGATGAAATCTCATCTGCATTAATCGATTTGATTGAAGTTAAGCTCACTTCTGTTAAAAACACTTCAGAAGCAATGAGGTATTTGGAGAAACAAATAACCAAAGTCATGAAAGAACTCAGTATGACTTTAAATCCAGATCAATACATCAGAATAATGTACCACATCTATAGAAATTTTGTCGGTTTGAATGAAATAGAACCCCTTTTGAGAGATCCTTGGCTTGAGGACATTGGTTGTGATGGAGTAAACATTCCTATATATATAGTGCACAGAAAATACGGGTCTCTTAAAACGAATGTAATTTTCAATAATGTGAAAGATTTAAGAGAGTTCATCGTTAAACTTTCTGAACGTTGTGGCAGATACGTGAGTTATGCAGAACCTATCCTCGATGGTACGTTACCAGATGGTAGTAGGATTACTGCAACTTTAGCTGGTGATGTTGCAACAAGAGGTCCAACATTTTCTATAAGGAAGTTTACAGAAAGACCTTTCTCTCCCATCAGTCAGATAGAAGTAGGCACAGTATCTCCCGCAGTGATGGCATACTTTTGGTATATTGTCGAGAGTGGCGTTTCGCTATTGATTACTGGTGGAGTGGCGACTGGTAAAACTACTTTTCTCAATTCGATATCTATGTTTATTGCTCCTGAAGCTAAGATAGTCAGTATCGAGGATACTAGAGAATTAAGAATCCCTCATGAACACTGGATACCATCAGTCGCAAGGTTAGGTTTTGGTATTCCAATGCCAACAGGTGAAAAGTACGGTCAAATAACACTCTTCGATTTGTTGAAAGGATCTTTCAGACAGAACCCCAATTATGTGATAGTTGGGGAAGTTAGAGGTAAAGAGGCTTATGTTATGTTCCAAGGCATGTCGTCTGGACACCCCTGTATGAGTACTTTCCATGCAGGTTCTGTGGATGCTGTTATAAAAAGACTAACTACACCACCGATCGAGTTGTCTTCTAGTCTTGTTGAAAGTTTAGATGTTGTAGCAGTCATGTCATACGCCAAAGAAAGAGGAAAGTCAGCTAGGAGGATAAAAGAAGTAGAGGAGATAATATCCATCGATCCGGAGACATTTGAAGTTGAGACATTCAGGTCAGTCGAATGGAATCCAAGAGAAGATACTTTTGTTTTTAATAAAAATAGTTTCGTTCTAAAAAAAATAGCTCGCAACAAAGGAATAGAATTGGAAGAAATATTGAAAGAAATCACTAGGAGAAAGGCAGTTTTAGAATGGATGACAAAGAAAGGAATGAAAGATTATGTCGAAGTGTGTAAGTTGGTTAATGATTACTATAAGAATCCCGCAAAGATTATGGAGCAAGTTGGACATGTAACTCCAATCCCTGAGATAAAAACTGTTGAAAAAGTTCATGAGAAAAAAGAAGTCAAAGAAGAGAAACAAGGAGAACTCAAAAAAGAAGAAAAACAAGAAGAGAAAGAAAAAACCAATCTCTCCGAAATCTCTAAAATATTGGGCCTTAAAATAATCTCAGAAGAATAAAATACTAAAAATACTAAATTTATTCTGAATGTTAACGATTTATACGAGATTAGCTGGAAAATTGTTTGGTTGGATTCCAAAAAAATACCCAGAAATAATGAAACCAGTTAAGTCCACGTTACCTAGATCTGGTATAAAAAAATCACCAAAAAATTATGTGAGTGATATCTGTTTAACTACTTTTATCGGTTATTCTATCAGTCTCTTATCAGTTTCACTCCTGGTATTGATTTTTCTAGAGTTGAATATTTTTTCGATGATATTATCAATTATATTCATTCCACTCATCATCAGTCTCGTTGTCTTTACGATAGGAATGTTCTATCCTTATCAAAAGGTTTTATCTAGGTCTAGAAGTATTGAGACAGACCTACCTTTTGCCATCGCGCATATGGGGTCTATCGCTGCTTCTGGTATACCACCTTCTGCAATCTTCAAGCTACTGGGAGAATTTGAAGAATATGATGTTCTGGCAGAGGAGATAAAAAAAATCGTTAGGAATATAGAGGTTTTTGGCCTTGATCCAATGTCTGCAATGAGGGAAGTCGCTAATAGAACACCCTCTAAGAAATTCAAACAGTTGTTGCTAGGTTTAGTTAGTACAATAGGGGGGGGCGGTGACCTGAAAACTTATCTGAGGATTTCCGGTGAACAGGCTTTATTTACTTGGAGGATGAGGAGAGAAAAATATCTTCAACAACTATCAGCCTACGCCGAATTCTATACTGGTCTTTTGATAGCAGCTCCACTCTTTATCATTTCCTTATTTTCTGTCATGTACATGATTCAGCCTGAATTAGGAGGCTTTGATATTTTGACACTAATGAAGATGAGCATCTATCTATTAATTCCGACTCTTAATATAGGTTTCTTGGTGTTTCTCCAAACAACACAAGTCGAGATGTGAGAAAATGGAAAAAAGATTGATGACCATAATGGTGATAAACGGTATAATCGTAGCCTTTATTATACTCTTCGATTTGTTGTTCCTAAGAGAGATTCCAGGTTTGTTCACTTCAGTAATAATCGTTTCACTAATCATGCTCGTACTCCCTATCGCACTGGTAAGATACTATGAAATGGTTAAGATAAAAGGGCTAGAAGAAAACTTTCCACAATTCATACTTGATCTTGTTGAATCCCTCAGGTCTGGTATGACTCTACCTAAAGCAGTAGAATCAATTTCAAAGAATGATTACGGTAATTTGAGTCAACTTGTAAAAAGGCTGAATGCACAGTTGGATTGGGGAATTCCATTCAATCAAGCATTCTTAAAGTTTTCAAGGAGTACTAAATCCAAGTTGATCGGAAGGATGACATTGACTATCATAGAGAGTCATAGATTCGGGGGAAATTTAACTGATGTATTCGAGGCCATCAGTTCAACGTCTTTGGAAATAGAAAGGTTGAGGGAGGAAAGAAAACTTTACATAAACTCTCAGCTAATGACTGGTTATGTCATCTTCTTCGTATTCTTGATAGTCATAATCGGTCTACAGAAATTTTTGATTCCCACGCTTAGTGATATTTCTGAACAAACTTTGACTGAAGAACAAAAAGAACAAGATTTGGCAGCCGAATATACTTCGATTTTTAGGAACTTGATTATACTACAGGGTTTGTTTGCTGGTTTAGTTATTGGTAAAATGTCAGAAGGACAAGTAGTAGGAGGAATAAAACACAGTCTTTTCCTGATTATAGTCGGAGTTTTCATTTTCAGTGTGTCTGGTCTCATATAACTGTAGATATAGAGGCTGACGAGACTTCATCATAAATTTCAGAACAATTTGTAATTACCCTGATTTTTTCGTAGTTACTGCTTATCGCTTCATTGAATACATCCTTTTCTCCAGGTTCCAATACTTTGTTCAAATCCTTCTCTTCTCTAGTTGCGTTATCGTAGAAAATTTCAAGGTCTATGTTTCCAAGGGGAATTATGTTCGTATTTTCGATATTTCCAGAAAGATATTCAGATGTGGAGTTGTATTCTAGGTCATCTAAAGCTATCCCCCCATAACTACATTCAATTTTCTTTTCACCATGTCCTTTGATCGTAGAAGTTATATCTCTTATAAAATTAGTAAACCATCCAGTGTAGATACCAGCTACCGCAATTACAAGTGCTATGAGTAGAACTGAGGTTATAAAAGGGGATATACCCTTCCTCATTAAGTCACCTGAGAATAACTAAACTCGACATCAACATCCGCACAGCTTGTCTTGATTATTCCCCTGTCAAAATTATCATTAACATTTGTCACATTGAATGAGTTTAGTGCATTAGCTTCCAAAGTTCCACTCAATGGTTTTTTTTCCAGAACAGTGCCATAGAAAAGGTAAACATTCCTTAAATATAATTCAACATTCCTCTGGTTTTCGAGGATCAAAATCAAATCCTTTGTGACATTATCGTAACTTCCGGAATACAGCCTGAATTGCGCAACAAGGCATTCAATATCCTCAGTAGTATTCTCAGCTATAATTAACTTCTCCCTAACAAAACTAGTGGCCCAGTAAGATAATATTCCAGCTATACTCATCGTTGTTGCTATCAAAATTACTGCAGCCACGAGAGGAGATATACCCTTTCTCATACCACCAAATTAAATTTTGATTTCTACATAATAAAAGTTTCGCTAAGCTAATATTACCCCCCCTTCATATAATAATCATGAAAGGTGTGTCTAATTTTATCA
>DAOVGP010000009.1 GCA_030672375.1 Candidatus Aenigmatarchaeota archaeon
ACACATAATCTTTTATTCGGTGAATGAATGATAAAGGCAATAATCTTTGATGTGGACGGTGTACTCGTAGATAGTGTTAATATATTAATAGATTATTATCAAAAAACTGGAGAGGCTTTGGGACTTAGGGTACCTCCTAGAATAGAGTTGTTGAAACTCCTAGGCAGACCGTTAGATGAAATAGTGAAAACAACTTGGCCTGGTAAAGATTTGAAACTAATTATGTCAACTTACAGAAAATTCTTTTTGGACGGAAGTATAACGATATCCCCTGTTAAGGGAGCAGTAGAGAGTGTAAAGAAATGTAAACAATCTGGTTTTAAGATAGGAATAGTCTCTAGTAAGATAAAGTTTTTTATCAAAAAACACTTAAAGGAAGCAAATTTTGACTTAAATTTATTTGATGCGATAGTATCAGCGGAAGATACAGAAAAAAATAAACCTGATCCTGAACCTCTAATTTATGCATGCAATCTTCTGAACGTTAGACCAGAAGAAGTTATTTACATTGGAGATGCTCTAGCAGATTTTGAGTCTGCCCGTGGAGCCAAAATCAAATTTATTGGAGTATTAACGGGAGGTTTAGATGAAAAGGATTTTAAGGAAAAAGGAGTTGAAGACGTTCTAGATTCTGTTGCTGAATTACCAGATTTTTTAAATCCTTAGGTTTATTTATTGAATAATTAATAGTGAATCTATGCCAGTAATAACCGTTGATAAAAAGGATTTTTGTCATCTTTTAGCTAGAGATATCTCCATGAATGAGATTGAAGAAAGATTACCGATGTTAGGATTAGCATGGGAAGGTACAGAGGGGGACGAATTCTCGATCGAAATAAGCCCAAACAGACCTGATATGTTATCGGTCGAGGGTTTGGCGAGAGTGTTCTCATCTTTCATGAATATCCAAACCGGCTTAAAAAAATACAAGGCTGAAAAATCCGAATACATGATAAAGGTTCATTCATCCACAAGACAGGTAAGACCTTTCATTGTTTGTGCTGTGGTAACTGGAATGACGTTTAATGACGATTCTATCAAGTCTTTAATGCAAATTCAAGAGAAATTGCATATAACTCATGCTAGAAAAAGAAGAAAGGCAGCAATAGGAGTCCATGATCTAGACAAGATTAAATTCCCCTTATTTTACACAGTTAAAGATCCTTCTTTTAAGTTCATCCCATTAGAAGAAACGAAAGAAATGACTTTAGATAATATCCTGAAACATACGCCAAAAGGAAAAGACTATGGCTGGATATTGAAAGGAAAAGAAAAATATCCTATGTTGATGGATGCTGATGAAAAAGTTATGGCTATGCCACCTATAATTAACTCAATCCATACTATGATCGATGAAAACACAAAGAATCTTTTCATAGATGTGACAGGAACTGATGAGAAAACTATAAATGAAATATTGAACATAGTCGTTACTTCCTTAGCAGATAGAAAAGGGAGGATACATCTCATAAGGATAAAATACCCTGAGAGAACGATAGAAACACCCAACCTTGAGAATGAAATCATGAATTTAAACCCTACATATGTCAATAGTTTACTTGGTTTGAACCTGGCAAATCATGAGATGATTAAATGCTTACAAAAAATGGGTTTTGATGCCGACGAAACAGGAAAAGGGGATTTACAAGTTGTGATTCCTTGTTATAGAACTGATATAATGCATCCGATGGATTTAGTCGAGGATATCGCTATCGCTTTTGGTTACGAAAACTTTGAACCAGAAATACCAAACGTATCAACAATCGGTGAGGAAGATCCAATTGAATCATTCTCAACTAAACTCAGAACATTATTGGTAGGATATGGTTTACAAGAAGTAGTAACTTTCATTTTAACTAATAAGAATAACTCGTACAAGAAGATGAAGATGGAAGAAAAGGATGTTATAGAAACTACTAATCCAAAGACAGAAGAATATTCTATACTTAGAACTTGGATGCTTCCTAGTCTAATGGAAGTCCTTTGGAGGAATAAGCACAGAGTATATCCACAGAATATTTTTGAAGTTGGAGATGTATTGAAATTCGACCCTCGCACAGATTCAGGTACTAGTAATATCAAAAAACTTTGTATAGTTTTGTGTTATTCAAAAGCTAACTTCTCTAAAATGAAATCGATCGTCGAAAGTATTCTGAATAACTTTGGTGTTAAAGGGTATAAGATAGAAGAGGCTTCTTTGCCCTTTTTCATCAAAGGCAGAGCTGGTAGAGTTGTTATCGGTGGGAAGACCCTTGGTGGCTTTGGTGAGATCCATCCTGAAGTTTTGAACTCATGGGAATTGGGGATGCCTGTTGCTTCCTGTGAGTTGGATGTAAACTTACTTTTTAAATCGATAAACGAAAAATAATTAAAAACTAATTCTCTTTCCTTCTAATCTTGACAAAAAACCCTTTAGATCTTTCGGCTATGAAATTCTTCATCAATTTTTTGTATTCATCATCTATCTCGGATAATCTTGAAATCTTACCATCTATCAAAATTTTTGGATCTGTATATCTCACTTTGGACTTTAAATGAATATCATAATCTTTGTTGCCTTCTATGACTTCTATATCATGCATTAAATTCAACATCTCTTTTATTTTCGCATCATTTGTACCCCTTAGCTTGTTTATTACTTCATCATCTGTAGTGAAAAGATCCCTTTTCGTAACGATGCCTTTAGAAATTGCTATTTTCAACGTTTCTGATACAGTATGAAAAAACGATGCTTGTAGAGGATTACACCATGATAATGTGTTTGCTTCTATGTATTTCTCTGCAAAAAACCTTGCTTGAGTTATATCAGAAAGGATTATTTCATTATCATGAATAAGAAATGCATTAAAAATATCATCGATTTGTTTCTTGGAAATCTTTCCATATTCTAACATGAATCTGAAGAAGTAATCTATTCTATCTGCACACAAATCTGGCAATTCCTTTTCAAGGAGGGTGAATTTTTTTTCATCCAAGAAATCATGAACATCAAAATCACATTCTTTCAAGATAGAAGGGACGTTAGAATTGAGAATCATCTGATCATGAAACATTTCATGATAATCATGTTGTACGTTACGATTAAACAGAAAATCTAATGCATGAGAAAATACAGTATGGGATACATCATGAAGTAATCCAGCGATTTGCTCTTCAAGTGAGGAATCGAATTTTTTGAGTAATATACACACTCCAATAGAATGATCAAACCTCGTCGTCTTTAAATTTCTCCATTTATGATCTGGTCTCAAAAGAACGAAAGGACCTCCTTGATTGATTTTTTTGAGTCGTTTCATTAAATCAGTATTGATTAAATCAACAAAAACTTTATCTTTAAATATCACATCACCGTAAACACTATCCTTGAAAATCATAAAATCAATAAACTATCTATCGTTTCAGATTTTTTAATCTATACCAAAAGACGGAAAATATTATCTTATCAACCAACGAATGATTCTTTGCAATAAACTCTCAGTTTTAGTTAATTCTGGTTTTTTATACTTTCTACCAGTTAAAAAAGTGGCCAAACGCTTAATTTCTACGGCAGCAGGGGAATCAGGGGAATATTGAATTAAAGGCTTTTTCTCAGCGATGCTTTTAGCAACATTAACATCTTCAGGTATTTCCGCGATAATCGAAATTCCTAATAGGTCTTTTATTTCCCCTGTTGATAGTTCGTGTTCATTTCCTTTTATTCTGTTGACCACAGTGCCTATAACTTTTATACGTGATTCTTGAGCTAACTTCAACATCTTTAGTGCATCTGTCACGGATGGTAGATCAGGATTAGTTACAATCATTATCTCATCAGAAGCAGAGAGAGCAGATAAAGCTTCTCGTCCGAGTCCAGCAGCAGAGTCCATGATGACGTAATCTGCTTTACCAAGAAGATTGAAGCTGACTTCTGGAAGTCTTCCAACATCAACCCCTTTTAAATCATTGAGCCCTATACTTGCTGGAATAACCTTGAAACCGTAAGGATGTGGGTAGATGGCATCTCTCAGCCTGGTATCTCCTCTTAAAACATCGTGCAATGTTCTTGGAACTAAGTGCATGCCTAGTTGTAAGCCTAGGTTAGGTGTTGTTAAGTTAGCATCCATCGCGATGACATTCTCACCTAAATCAGATAGAGCGGCAGCGAGGTTAGAAGTTAAAGTTGTCTTTCCGACACCTCCTTTACCAGAAGTTAACAAAATTAATCTTGTCATGTTTGTCAAGTCTATTTTTCTTTTTAACTTTTATTAAGGTTTCGAGTTTTATGTGAATGGAATCACTTATATAATAATTTTATTTTAATTCCACATATAGTAAATATGCTCGAATTTAATACCACTGAAATAATCCAAACATTTCAAAACTTAGACTACTATTATGTATTTTATAACCTGTTAAGTATCACGTATTTGGAATTGTTGGCGTTCACTGTAGGAATGTTCATATATGCAGTTTTTGTCTGGTATTTCTATAAAAAATTGGCGAAGAGGGACATATTCGAGTTGAATTTGGAGAAATATGACCTGCCAGGAGTAAAATGGAGAACATTAAAGAAGATGGGAGATATATTTACCTACATATTAAAGTATGGTATAATTTTCCCGTTTTATGTTGGTTTCTGGTTTATAGTACTTTCAATCTTCATGTTTTTATTGGCTAAGAATTTAACTGTTAGAAATATAGCTTTGATTTCAGTATCATTAGTGTCAACAATTAGAGTTGCTTCTTATTTTAAGGAAGATCTATCTCATGATATGGCAAAACTGATGCCCTTTGCTCTGTTGGCTATATTTCTGACTGGTCCTAGTTTTTTCTCTTGGGATTTATTTATGAATAGACTGAGCTCGATACCTTCTCTAGGCTGGGAAATACCTCAATTTTTTATCTTTTCAATTTTATTAGAATGGGTACTCAGAATTTTGTATTCGATTAAAGTGGCTGGTAGTCGTAGAATTAGTTCTAGAGAAGTTAGTGAAAGTACCGGAGTAAAAGTTTAAACTCTAAACTGAAAAAGATATTGAAAAATCTAATACTTTCTAAAAATCCTCACAAAATTTCAAGAATTTTGATGGGCTTGGAGGGATTTGAACCCCCGACCTTGTGGTTAGAAGCCACCTGCACTGTCCAGACTGTGCTACAAGCCCGGCTAACCTATAGCTAAAAACATTTTTATTTCCTTTTATTTATTCTTAGTGTAAAGGTGTTTAATATTGTTGACGAGCTGGACTTCAAAGCAATAGAACAAAAATGGAAACAGAAATGGGCAGATGAAAGAATATTTGAACCTGATCCTGAAGAAAGAAAAAAATGGTTTGGAAATGCCGCTTTTCCTTATGTTAACGCTCCTTTACACCTAGGTCATGGTTTCACCTATACTCGAATAGATGTAGCGGCAAGATTCAAGAGAATGCAAGGTTTTAACGTCCTTTTACCATTCGCCTTCCATGCAACCGGTGAACCTATTGTAGGAGTTGCTGAAAGATTAAAAAAAGGAGATGAAAAACAAATAAAAATTCTACTCGATTCAGGCATTCCAAAAAAAGATATCAGTAAATTCAAGGACGCTAAATACACCGCAAGATATTGGGAAAAAGTTATAAAGAAGGGGTTTGACAATCTCGGAATATCAGTGGATTGGAGAAGAAGGTTCAGTACGATTGACCCATGTTTTAACCGTTTCATAGAATGGCAATACAGATTGTTAAGAGATAAAGGATATGTCATTCAAGGTACTCATCCTGTTGTGTGGTGTTCTAGTTGTCAGAGTCCGACTGGTGATCACGATAGACTCGTGGGTGAAGGTGAGAGTCCTGTAAACTATATACTACTGAAGTTTAAGCTTCCTTCCGGTGAGATAATACCAATGGGAACTTTGAGACCAGAAACTATCTATGGTGTAACGAACGTTTGGGTCAACCCTGATGTTGAATACGTGAAAGCTAAAGTCGATGATGAGATTTGGATCATAAGTAAACGTTGTGTAGAGAAATTGAAAGATCAATTACATTCTGTTCAAATCAAAGGAAAGATAATGGGAAAAGAACTAGTAGGAAAGGTTTGCATAAACCCTGTGTTAAAGAATGAAATTCTAATTCTGCCAGCAAATTTCGTCAGTCCTGAAAATGCAACTGGTACAGTCATGTCAGTACCTTCACATGCTCCTTATGATTGGATTGGATTGAAGGATTTAATGGACAATCCTAAATTCCTCGATAAGTATGGAATAGATCCAGAAGAGATCAAAATAATAAAACCGATATCTGTAGTTAAAACTAAAGGTTTGGGAGAACATCCTGCCGTTGATTTGTGTGAGGAGCTTGGGATCAAGAATCAAAACGAAATCGAAAAACTCGATAAAGCAACGAACTTATTGTACAAGAAGGAATTCCACCAAGGTATATTAAGAGAAAATTGTGGAGAATATCAAGGTTTGAAAGTATCCCAAGTCAAAGACGACCTATCAACAGATTTTCAGAAAATCAATGCTGCTTCAGAAATGTGGGAAGCTTCGGGAGAGGTTGTATGTAGGTGTGGAACAAAATGTTACATCAAGATTCTTGAAAATCAGTGGTTCTTGAAATTCTCTGATGAGCGATGGAAACAGAAGACAAGGGAATGTTTAAGGATGATGAAAATCTATCCAGAGGATGGTAGAAAGAATTTTGAAGCAACCATAGAATGGTTACAGAATAAGGCGTGTGCAAGAAGATCTGGCCTAGGTACCAAATTACCATGGAATAAAGAATGGATCGTCGAAACTTTAAGCGATTCTGTCATTTACATGGCTTACTACACGATCGCAAAGTACATCAACTCTGAGAAGATAGAACCAGACCAGTTGAATGACGATGTATTCCAATACATCTTCCACGGAACAGGCGATGTCAAGAAAATATCTGAAGAAAGGGGAATCAGTAAAGAAGTCTTACAAAAGATGAGGAAGGAGTTTGAATATTGGTATGGTTTTGACTTGAGAGGTTCAGCAAAAGAATTGATACCGAATCATTTGACATTCTGTATATTCCACCACACGGCAGTATGGCCTGACAAGAAAAAGTGGCCAAAGGCGTTTACAGTTAACGGTATGCTCAATATTGAAGGAGAAAAAATGAGTAAATCCAAAGGAAACTTCATCTTGTTGTTGGAAGCCATAAAAAAGTATGGTGCTGATGCGACAAGAATGGCATTAATGGACTCTGCTGAAGGATTAAACGATGCAAACTTTTCTGAGAGAGATGTTTTATCATGGAGAAGTAAGCTTTCTTCGTTCTATGGATTGACCAAGAAACATTATAATAAAGGTAATGTGATGCTGAAAAGACCGATTGACATCTGGTTGATTTCCAGATTTCAGGACTACATCAAGAAGATGACCGAACATCTTGAAAAGGTCGAGAATAGATCAGCATTAACATACTTCCATCAGATGCTTAACGACTTACATTGGTACTTAAGGAGGAATGAAGAGAAAAATAAGACAGTCGTCAATTATGCGCTTGAAGTGATGACGAAGTTTTTAAGTCCTTATTGCCCGTTCGTCTCGGAAGAGATGTGGAAAATAATGGGTAAAAATAGATTTGTCTCTCTTGAAAAGTGGCCTACATCAGATGAAAGTAAAATCGAAGAAAAAATACTCAAACAAGAGGATGCCTTCAAAAAAATATGCGAGGACATCAGACATGTGATCGAATTATCTAATAAAAATAAGAACCTCTATCTTTATGTATTAGAAGACAAAGAGTTACTTTACCTACAACAAGCAACAAGTTTCTTGAAGAGTGAGTTTGGTTTTGATGGAGTTAAAGTTCTCAAAACTAAGGACCCGAAGAAATATGACCCAGAGAATAAATCTAAAAGGGCAAAGTTTGGGAAACCAGGGATTTATATCGAATAATTTTTATTAAAATTTCATCGTTCAACATCGACTCAGGGGCTATGATTTTTTCCTTGGAAATTCAATCCTATCGACTATTAATTCTCCTAATGCAGCGAATGGAATAGCAACTAGTATTATTATGAAAATTGCTCTCCATGTTATGGGTTGTCCAGTTATCAAAGTTATTGCTATCACATCCTCCACTACACCCATGACAATTCCGAATATCAAGAATTCAAGAAATATCTCCAAGCGGTTATGTTTCATAATTTTAATTTTATTTTCTACACTTAAAATTTAGTAATATAAAATTTAGGCTCAGAAATTTAAGACAAAAATCCAAAATATATACTGTGGTCATTTGTGGAATAATACGATATTGGTAGTAGACAACGGAAGTAGACATCTGTTTGATATAATTAAATTCTTGAAGAGTAGAAAAATAATCACTGTACGCGTCGATCCTTTTAAATTTAATCTCAAAAGATTAAAAAGTTCAAAAATCGATGGTGTTATACTAACAGGTGGGAGTACGAGATTTGCAAAGGATAAGAGAAATTTTAATTTCAGTACTATCAGATTGTTTAAAAACAAGCCGATCATCGGTATCTGTCTTGGGAATGAGTTCCTCTTAGAATACTATAAGGGAGTACTGTACAGAATGAAATGGAGGGCTCAAGGATATTCTTACATTCATGTCACAAAAAACAATAAACTGATCAAGGGAAAGAAAAGGATCTCAGTCTATAAAGGGCATAGTTATGCGGTTGGCATTCTTCCAGATTGTCTTGAACAACTTGCTTGGTCGACTGACTGCGAAAACGAAATGATTGAACATAAGAAAAGACCGCATTACGGAGTTCAATTCCATCCTGAAATGAATCCAGCA
>DAOVGP010000013.1 GCA_030672375.1 Candidatus Aenigmatarchaeota archaeon
CAAAAGCTCCTCACAAGTTTTTTGCTGCGGGTTGTGGTGATATCATCGCTAAAAAAACTTCTATATTAGACTGGCAACTTGCAAGGTATGAAAAGAATGAGACTTACGATGATTATGCTGCTAATCTAGCTTATTTGTCTGCGGATCTGATTATCAAGAATGCAAAGGATTATGATAAAGATTACAAATCTTCGATTAAACTTTTACTAAAAACTTTGATAACTTGTGGCATTGCTATGATAATAACAGAATCTTCAAGACCTTGTTCAGGAGCAGAGCATATGTTCTGTCATACCATAGATAAGTTATTCCCTGAAAACAAAGCATTGCATGGAGAAAAGGTTGCTCTTGGAACTTACATCATGTCTTTCCTACACGGTATAGATCATGAAGAAATTAGAGATGCCTTAGTCTCTTACAAGTTACCGACCAATTGTAAAGAAATCAACATTCCATCCGGAATACTCATAAATGCTTTGGCAACAGCACACAAAGCAAGAAGTGATAATAGATATACGATATTGAGAAATGGAATCAAAAAAGATATTGCTGAAAAAGCTTTGAAGAAGTTAGAAATTATTTAGCTCTATTTTTTAATAGATTTCAATTTTCTTCCCATTGATTTTATTTTATCTGCAATCATATGTGATATCGGAATCTTAGCCCATTTCAAATCAAAATGATCATCGATCTCAATCCAAGGTTCATCCTCGACATTCACATACGTGATAGGATAATTCTGTCTTGCTAATTGATCTATAGCTTCTTGAAACCAACCGTGTGGTCCTCTCTTTTGAATTATACCTTCTATCGTATCAAGGAAAGCTTTGCCACCCTCTTTATTGAACTTCGTTATTCCTATATCTTCACCAAATGCTTGAGAGGGATCCATCTGTTTTGTGACGGAACAGATTCTTCCATTGTCAACTTTGACTTTCATTTCTTCACTACCTAAAGTCCCTTCTCCATCTACTGCAATTACGATACGCCCGCGCTTCTTCAACATCTTTGATATGATTGATGGGGAAAACATATCGTCTGCGTTTATAAGAATGAAATTTTGACCGAGTAATTCTTGACTAGCTAGAAAAACACTATACATATTTTCAGTACAATGGTAATCCTCGCTATGGCAATAAGATACATTCAACCCCCACTTAGAACCAGAACCAACATAATCTTTTATCAATTCGTCTCGATAACCTGTAACGATTACGACATCTTTTATTTTACATTTTTTTAAGTTTGATAGAATGTGTCCAAGTATAGGCTTATCTCTTATCTTTATTAGAGTCTTAGGAATGCGATCGGTTATTGGCTTTAAACGTTTCCCGATTCCTGCAGCTAGAATCAACGCCTTCATAACCTCAACATTAAAGAGTTAACTATAAAAACATTTCTGAATCTTATATTTAAATAAATCTATTCCCTGACTTATTTATCCAGGAATATAAAAGTTTTAAAAGCATTTTAAAAAAAGAGGAATAATATAGAACCTAACGGTGGAAACGTGGGTATTAAAAAAAGTCAAATTTTGAGAATGTTGTTCAAGAGTCGCAAGGGTCTTTCTCAAATCAAAAAGTACAACAAAAAAGCAAAAGAATTCTGGAAGATTAAAGAAGATGAAATGACAAATGAAATTTCAAATTTAATAAATTCTAGTTCTGATCAAAAACTTTCTACAATGAGTAGAAATTATGCAAAAAAAATTGGTTTTGAACAAATTATCTGTAATGAAGATGAAATAGATGAATTCAGAAGGATTCTAAGACATTTTGGAAAAGATATCGTTATACAAGATTTTGTGAGATACGGAACCAGAACAGGATTTCTAACAGTAGTCATTGCTCCTGCGTTAGCTGCAGCGGAAGGTATAGGGGATATCGATGAAGAAGTAATAAGTGAATGGTTGTATGGAGTAGGAATATGCTTACCAGTGAGTGCTGATATAGCTGATTCCGTCTTAGATAAAGAAGTTCTTAAGCATCCTTTAATTCCTTTCAAAACGTGGGTTATTGCTCATAAACTAGGCGCTGCCATAATCTTCTACATAGGACTGAAACATCTTGAAAACATTAAAACTGGAAATGAGGATATCGACAAAAGAATCATAAAAAGGTTAGCAGAAGGACTAGAGAATGTATGCCACAAACAGAGGATGGATTATGAAGCTCAATCATCACCCAAAACTTCATTACGCCTGATAGAGAAAATCTATGATGGAAAAATATGTGAAATCGAGGGAACTGTATTCGGTACATTGCCGTCTGAAAAATTAGATATCATTAAAATATTCGAACAAGGAGCACGCGCTTTAGCTGGCGAGTTACAAGTAGTTGATGATATAGAAGACTTACTGGGGGATTCTAACTTTGGTAAGGAACCGAGTATCCCAAACCCTTCCTTTTTCTTAACGTATAGCATAGACATTTGGAACAAAGGAGAGAGAGATATTAAAAAAATTATGGAAGAAGCGATTAAAAGAACTTTAGATAGAGGTGAAAAATACCATGAAAAGGTGGTGGGAGCCTTCGATAAGTTACCAAAGAATTTTTCTACTAGATCGTTCTTTGAGTTGACCCTTTGGTACTATAACAGAGTCCTAAAGGATATAGGCAAGCAATTCCTTAAAGGGGATACTTATCCTGACGTAATACCAAAACTAAGAAAAATATTGAAACTTTCTGAGGCTGAATGATTCCATGAAATTTGGCTTATCAATGACTATACTGTTTAGAGAATTTAATGAGCTGTGGCAAAAAGTAGAGAGGATAGACAAAGTTTACCTAAACCTCGTCGATACCCTGTCAAAATTCTCAGTGGAACATGGATTTAAATTTATTGAAATCGATTCATTCGGTCCGTTCAATTCAGAAGTTCTTAATATAATCAAAGATGATATTAAGGAAAGACTCAAGGATTTCGATGAAATTGTATTTCATTTACCTTCATGGGAAATTAACATATCTGCCTATGAAAAGGCGGTGAGAGAAAAATCGATTGAAGAAACAAAGAAAAACATTAAAATAGCTAAATATATCGGAGCTAAAAAACTCGTGTTGCACCCTGGCTCTTTTGGTTCATCCCCATACTTTTATGCTTTATTCCCAGAAGTAGTAAGAAAAATTTGTAAAGACAGTGTCAATGAATTAATTTCTTTTTCCAAAAAACTTGGCTTAGAAGTATGTCTGGAAAATCTACCTTTTGGGGCACCTTTTTTTAGAAAACCAGATGAATTCGATTATTTCATTAAAAAGGGAGTTTTCTTAACCTTAGATACAGCTCATGCTATAACTGCTGGTATAGATCCTGTTGTTTTCATAGATAGATTCCAGAAAAAAATTAAACACGTCCACTTGGTTGATGGATTCAAAGGAAGAGAAGATTATCATTATGCTATCGGAAGTGGGGAATTGAATTATACAAGATTTTTGAATAAATTGATAGATATTGGTTACGAAGAAATTATAATCTTAGAATTAATGACCAGAGATGATGTGATCAAAAGTATGAATTTGTTGAAAGATTATCTTTAATCTACTCGCCAGTTCTGTAGGCATGTAAATTCTTAAGAGCATAGAAAACAGCTTTAATAAGATTAAACCTTGTTCCTGTATCGCCCAGAGTTCTACTCCAGATATCCTTTATCCCTGCCAATTGGAGAATTTTCTTGCTTTCATTATCAACTACCAAACCAACACCTTTTGGTGCTGGCATCAGAGTAACCCTAACAGATCCAGACTTTCCTTGTGTCTTGAAAGGAATTGAATGGGGTTCACCACACTCACATTCCCATGAACCACAACCTCTAGAAACTTTTATTACGTTCAATTTTGCCTTCTCAATCGCCTTCCTGATTGCGTGAACACTTTCCTTTCCACTACCCTTCGCTACACCAACTATACCATCTCTATTCCCAACGATTGCAAATGCTGTAGAACTAAACCTTCTCCCTGACCTGTGCATCTTGGCAGAAATTCGTATAGGAGTTCTTTCAATCCCACCACCCTTTCCAGGCCTACCTCCGATAAACACGAGTTTATTCTCCAAGTTTGAGATGAGTGCATCGACGATCTCAGGTTCTTTTATCTTAATTCCTTTGTCTAGTATCTCGTTTATATCTTTTATCTCCCCTCTCATGACTGCTTTTCCAAGTTTTGTCCTTGGTATCCATCCGACTAATTCTCTTTTTACCCTGACAACCTCTTTTGGTTTCTCGGGTATTTTTATAACTTCCTCTTTTATTTCCTTAGGTTTTTCTTTTACTTTCTCTTCCTTGGATTTTTTCTCAGGTTTCTTTATTTTTTTCTTTGGTTTCTCGACTTTTTTCTTCGGCTTTTCAATTTTTTTCTTTAATTTCTTCTCAGTTTTCTTTGAAACCTTTTTCTTAACCTTCTTTTTTAGTTTTTTTTCTACTTTCTTAGCCATGCAATTAACCTTTGATTATTTTAGACTTCACTTCTTCAAACATTTCAGGTAATTTTTCAGGTTTTGAAATCGTAAATTGTTTTTTGTATTTTTTTGTATCTTTTTTAAGTTTTTGTGCATACTCTATTATGTGATTTCCTCTTATTCTATCTTCAGATGGAAAGACTTCAGGAGAATGAGGAATCGATAAACCACCATCCAATGCACCTTTCAACACAGCGTAGATTTTAGATCCTTTCACGCTCCTACATAATCCTATATCGAATATAGCTGATTTGATATTTTTTTTCAAAGCTCTTTTTCCGATTAAGAGTCCTACAAGATAGGCAGATGGTGTATTTGCAGAGCCAGTCCAACCAAATTTTTTCAAGTCTTGTGAGGAAGCAGAAACTAATATCTTGTCGCCTTTAATATCATAATCGATGATTTGTACCCTAACATGTTTTAAGGATCTTCTCACAACCAACCTCAATTTTTTAGATGTGAGTAACCTCAACCTCTTCCTGTAATCTGTCTTTTCTGTTCTTCTTCGCTTGAATGGAATTCTATACCTAGGCCCCTTCTTCATGTAAAAATCCTCTTTTTTTTAGATGTAACTTCAAGTGTGACCTACTCCTGAACGCACCACTCTTTGCTAGCATGTAAGTTTTTCTGTAAGTGCTACTATCGATAGTCCCGTTGTCTCTTAGTTCTTTCAACATTCTTCTCAGAGGTCTGATCGTGTTCATCCATCTCCTCTTCTTTGGTAATCTTGCATATGAAGAACCCTTTCTTCTACCAGGTCCTTTTTTTCTTTTTTTAGGATACAGGTCTGGCTTTTTTATCTTGCCTGGCTTAACTTTCATGTAACCATGAGAAATCATCTTTCTTATGTCGGCCCTTGTTATAGCATTCTTTATATCTTCTAGATGTTCTGGATCCATGACTATTCGAGACTCGCCGACTTTCAAAATATTGGCTGCTAATTTCCTCTGTAATGTTAGTCCTCCCATTGAAATCACAATAGATACAGTTTGTGGATGAAGCTTATAAATATTTAGTTAAGCGAGATTCCAGTTAAAATAAATTAAGGATTCAAAATTTTAATTTTAAACTCATTGGCTTTTTCTATTATAAGTTTTCTTTTTTTCATCCCGATTTTACTCGATATCCTCCCGGCTTCAGTTATATTATCAATCTTTTTTAGGTCATTCAAATTTTGTATCAAAACTTCTTTAAAACCCGATGGATGTAATCCTCTCGTAGACTTTGGGGCACGGTATCCTATCTCAGGCATAGCCCCTTTAGACTTTTCCTTGACCTTTAATTTGGAATGTAATCCTCTTGGTCTCCTCCAGCTCTTCTTTACTTTTTTAAGATATTTTGATCCTTGTCTCAAGAATTTTGGTTTTTTTCTCGGATTAACCATTTTATTCACCTTTCAAATAAACTATCCTTTTTCAACTATGTAAATACCGTCTTGAAAAACGCGCCTATCGAACTTTGTTATCCTGCATGCTTGCTCTATATTACCGCAAGTTTGTCCAACAGCTTCTTTATCAGTTCCAGTAAGGAATATGTCCTGCCCTTTGATTTCAATTTTAGTATCTCCTAATATCTTCGCGACTCTAGGTATATTCTCCCCTAGGAAATTGTTGATTAAGAATTTGTCTCCCTCAACTTTAATAGTAACGGGGAAATGTGAATAAACGATTCTCATCTTGAAAGTGTATCCATCTGTAACGCCTTTTATCATGTTTCTCACATGGGCGATGATTGTTCCTGCCATTGCCCTGACCTTTTTCCTGTCAGAAGGAGAGGATACGACTAGTTTGTTATCTTTCTTTTCAATCTTGATATCATGAAAATATTTAAAAACTCTCTCCAATTCTCCTTTTGGACCTGAGACCTTTACTTGTTTATTATCTATTTCTATTGTCACATTTTCAGGTATAACCAATTCATTCTCCATTTTCATCACTAGAAAACGTATGCTAAAAGCTTGCCACCTAATCGTTCTTTATTTGCCTCTTCATGGGTCATCACACCCTTAGTCGTGGAAATTAGGAGTATACCAAAACCTCTAGCAGGTAGGAACCTTTTTTCCCACTTTTCAAATTCTCCTAGTTTCACTGAATATCTGGGTTTTATTACGTTACAATCGTTAACTCTGTTCTTTAGTTGAACTTTGAATTTTCCTGACCTACCATCGTCGATGAATTCAAAAACTCCTATAAAACCCTTTTTCTGCATTACTTTTAACAC
This sequence comes from Candidatus Aenigmatarchaeota archaeon, assembly GCA_030672375.1. Lineage (GTDB taxonomy): Archaea > Aenigmatarchaeota > Aenigmatarchaeia > CG10238-14 > CG10238-14 > DAOVGP01. The sequence goes on from DAOVGP010000013.1 coordinate 6,673, forward strand.
TTCTCTCACTAGACTAGAGGCTGGAGTAATGCACTTCTTATTCCCAACTCTTTCAGCGTTCTTTATAGCTGATAAAACATCTGCTAATGTATCGTGTCTCATAGTATCACAAATACTACATAGTCTTATCTAGTAAAGTTTATTAAGGTTTTAGTTTTAATAGAAATGTCCCTAAAATTATATCATGAAGCCAAAAACGATAACAATGATAGTTGTGGCAATAATTCTTGTAGTAATGATTATGTATGTTTACTGGTCTTTAGTGAACCTAATTTTTGGAATGTTTACTTGAAATGCGGCTGCCGGGATTTGAACCCGGGTCACTGGCTTGGAAGGCCAGGGTCTTTTGGCAAACATTAACCAGGCTGGACTACAGCCGCATGAAAATATAATAGAATAATATGACTTTAAATTCCTTATTTTATAATGGCTTTGCGAGGATTTTCTTTATTTTTAAATCGAATAAATTTCTTGAATTTGCTGGACTTATAACTAGAACTGTATCAGCACCCCTTCCTGTACCCGCTACTGATACTACATCTTCATCTGTTTTTACCATACCAGCATCTGCAGCCATGACAGCAATTTCAACAGCAACTTTTACTCCTTGGCAAAACATCCTTAATGTGTTTGCAATTATTTTTCCTGGAGATGATTCAACAATTCTATTAATACCACCAAACGCATGTGTAGTTGTAAGAACTTTTATCCCATTAGATTCCAACCTATCTCTTAATTTTTCAGGAAATTGTTGATGATCAGGTTTTAAAAAGCCTGTGACATGTGTGACAATGATAATATTCATTTTAGTATCTTTGAATATCTCAATCGCTTTTTCTGCAGTAAAACCAGTAGTGGACGCGATGACAATGCTGTTGATTCCATTCTTTTGTGCGTAATCCCTTGCTATCTCCAAGGATTTCTCAGTATGTTTTGCACTAGGAGAATCAAAATAAGTTGTCCCCATTCTATCATCCCACATCCATTTCTCTCTTCATCCAATATACGTCTTCCTCACTTCTTTCCTTCTTTGGTTCTTCTTTCTTTTCTTCTTTAGGTTTTTCTTCAACTTTTTTTGTTTGCCTACCCTTCCATTCTACTATTGCAGACCTTATCTTATTGGCGAGTGAATTCAATTCTTCTTTTGATATTTCTATCGGTTTATTCTCAAATAATGGAACTTGATCTTTGTAGACTGGATACACACGAATATGGAAGTGGGGAACTTGTGCTGGCATTATTGAGAATGACACTGATAAAGGATTCAACGATTTCTTTATTTTTTCCCCTACTATCAAAGCCTTATCAAACAACTTACTTGTGAGTTCAATATTTTCATCAAAGTTTATGAAATGTTTTTTCGAAGCAACGATGCACATACCCTTGCTCCTAGGGTTAATATCCAAGAACGCAATAGCATCATTATCTTCGTATACAATTTCAGCAGGAGTTTCTCTCAAGACAATCTTACAAAATATGCATTCATCTACCATATTTATCTACTGACAATTGAGAGTTAAAATATTATTGTTATGAAAATTTTTGGTCAATAATCTTTAAGAGAAAGAATTTAAAGATAGTATTATTAATAAATGAGATAATCCATACTTTTAGAGTGGTTTAAATGGTAAGATACAGTAAACCAAGAGCAGGCTCTTTAGCGTTTTGGCCTAGAAAGAGAGCGAAAAGAATCTATCCTAGAATTAATTCTTGGCCTGAATCAGACAAAACAAAGATTTTGGGTTTCGCAGCTTACAAATCTGGGATGGTTCATGCCATCATCATAGACTCGAAAAAAAACTCTCCAACAAAAGGAGAAGAAATCTCAGTTCCTGTTACAGTTCTTGATTGCCCCCCACTAAAAGTTCTGAGTGTGAGAGTGTATAAAGAAACATCGAACGGTTTAACTGTTTTAAACGAAGTTTTTGACGAAAAAATTAAAGAGGATAAAGACCTTAACAGAAAACTCATAATCGGTAAATACAACAAAGAGAATATAATAAAGTCCATCGAGAAAGAATTGGATAAAATCAAGAAAGTCAGGATAGTCGTAAAAACCCAACCAAGAAAATCAGGAATCGGAAAAAAGAAGCCAGAAATATTTGAAATAGAGATCGGAGGTTCAAACATCCAAGAAAAATGGAATTATTCTAAAGATTTAATAGGTAAGGAAATCAACATCAAAGATATTTTCAAGGAAGGAGAATTCATAGATGTTATAGCAATAACAAAAGGTAAGGGGACACAAGGTCCTGTCAAAAGGTTTGGAGTAAAGATACAAACGAGAAAGGCAGCCGGAAAGAGGAGACACGTTGGTTCTTTAGGCTCAGAAACACCTCGTCGTGTATTATGGACTGTTCCGATGGCAGGACAGATGGGATTCCAAAAAAGAACAGAATACAACAAGAGAATATTGAAAATGGGCGAAGACGGAGAGGAAATCACCCCAAAATCAGGTTTTGTCAATTATGGGATAATAAAAGGTGGTTATGTTTTAATAGAAGGTTCATTACCTGGACCAAGAAAAAGGATTATAAGGTTGAGGTCGGCTATAAGACCTTACAAAATTCCCATTGTACCAGCAGAAATTAAGACTTTATCCACAAAACCATAGGTGTTAATCATGAAAGTTAGTGTTATTGATCTCAAAGGAAATCCAGTAGAAAAAATAGAATTACCACGAGTCTTCGAGCAACAACTTAGACCAGATTTAATCAAAAGAGCTTTTCTAGCCTTACAGAGTATTAAAAGACAACCGTATGGTTCTGATGTATTGGCTGGGCTAAGAACATCCGCTCATTATCATGGTAGGAGGAGAATGAGGTATACTATGATGATGAGAGATATGTCTAGATTACCAAGGTTACACGGGGGTACTCCTTTCTTATCGTGGAGGGTAAGAAGAATTCCGCGTTCAGTGAAGGGTAGGAGAGCACACCCACCAAAAGTTGAGAAGGATTGGCATCAGAAAATAAACAAAAAAGAGATGGAATTGGCTTTTAAATCAGCTATTGCTGCAAGTGGAAATAAAGAAGTAGTAAAGAAAAGAGGACATAAGATTGAGAAAATTAAGGAATTACCATTAGTCATTAAAGGTATAGAATCTATCAAAAAAACAAAAGATGTTAAAAACTTACTCATTTCCATAGGTCTTGAAGACGAATTAAATAGATCAAAACAGAAAAAAATCAGAGCAGGAAAGGGGAAAATGAGAGGTAGAAAATATAAAAGAAAAATTGGACCTTTGATTGTAGTTGCCAAAGATGAGGGGATCATAAACGCATGCAAGAACTTACCAGGTGTTGATGCTCGTAATTTTGAGGACGTTTCAATCGAAGATTTAAGTCCCGGATCGAGTCTAGGTCGTTTGACTATCTGGTCAAAATCTTCTATACAAAAATTGAGTGGTTAATATGGACCCTTATAAAATTTTAAAATATCCTCACATGACAGAAAAAAGTATTAGTTTAGTCGAGAAAGAGAATAAACTGGTCTTTATCGTGGATAGAAGGTATAAGAAAGAAGATATTAAGAAAGCGTTTGAAGAAGTTTTCAAAGTTAAAGTCGATAAGATTAATACCTTGATCACAAGGGAAGGCAAGAAGAAGGCGTTTATTAAGCTTGAGAAAGAATATTCTGCGGCTGACGTTGCTGTTAAATTAGGGATGATATAAATCAATACTCGCAGCTTTTATACCAACTTTTTTCCTTTAAAAGAAATAAATTTAAATAATATAAATCAAGAGGAATTAGTAATTCATGGGTGTAAAAAATGGGAAAGAGAATAATCGCAAGGGCTAGAGGTAAAGGAGGCCCAAGATATAGAGCTCCCTCTCACAGATACAAGGGAAAGGTAGAATATAATCTATCTAAAGATATTTCTGTAGGTTTAGTCATCGATATCATTCATGATCCTGGTCATAACGCCCCTCTGGCAATTGTAGAATTTCCTGATGGTACAAAAAGATTGCACATTGCTTCTGAGGGCTTGAAAGTGGGTAATGTGATAAACTATTGGTCAGGTTTTGATATCGGCAGTGTTTTACCCCTTAACGAGATCCCTGAAGGGACTAAGATATTCGGGGTCGAGACTTTCCCTGGATCAGGGCCTAAGATTTGCCGAAGTTCAGGTAGTTTTGCTATCTTGATGGGAAAAGTAAAGGATAAAATTAGAGTCAAATTTTCTTCAGGAAAAATAAAAGAATTAAACAAAAAATGTCTCGCGACTGTAGGTGTACCTGCAGGGGGTGGAAGAAAGGAAAAACCATGGGTTAAGGCTGGGATAAAACATTATGCGATGAAAGCGAGAGGCAGGCTATACCCAATAACAAGAGGAGTCGCTATGAATCCTGTCGACCATCCCTTCGGTGGAAAAACAAAACCAGGTATTCCTAAATCTGTTTCAAGACATGCACCACCTGGTCGAAAAGTTGGGGCGATAGCAGCTAGAAGAATGGGTAAAAGGAAGAGATAATCATGGCAAGAATATTCAAATACAAGGGTAAAACTTTAGAAGAACTGAAGAGTATGAGTTTGGAAGAGTTCTCTAGATTATTGCCCAGTAGAGAAAGAAGGTCATTATTGAGAGGCTTATCAGAAAGACAGAAAAAACTTTTAGAAGAAATTAAAAAAGATCGCGAAGAATTTCACAAAACACACGAAAGAGATATGGTAATATTACCGGAAATGGTAGATGTGAAGTTGGGTGTTTATAACGGCAAGGAATTTAAGCGTGTGACTATTATTCCTGAAATGCTCGGTCATAGACTGGGTGAATTTTCTTTAACAAGACACAGAGTCATGCATTCTTCTCCTGGCGCGGGAGCAACTCGCGGCAGTAAGCATATCCCCTTGAAATGATGAGTATCATGAAGACAGTAACAGCATCGAGACCAATGGCGCGAGTTTCTCTGAAAGACTCTGTAAAAATTTTTAAGAATATAAGGAACAAACCAGTTAAGAAAGCGAAAGCTCTGTTGAATGGTTTGATAAACCAAAAGAGAGATATAGATGGAAAATATTACACTGGAACTTCGAAAGAAATATTGGATTTAATAGAACAAGCAGAGAATAATGCCGATTCAATGGAATTGGATACAGGAAAACTCTTCATCAAGGAAGCGACAGCAAATCAGTCTTTTAAGTTCATGTTACCGAAGAGTAGGTGGAGTCATAGGGGTAAAAGAGCAAAAATCTGTCAATTAAAGATAACCCTGGAAGAGAGGTAATGTCAGTGGGAAAATATTTTATCAAAGAAGGGATGAGAGAGGCACAGATAGAAGAATTTCTAAAGAATAAGTTCAATAGAGCTGGTTATAGTCACATAGATATTCAGAGGACACCTTTAGGAACGAGAATTATAGTGCATGCAAACAGACCGGGCTTAGTCATAGGTAGATCTGGTTCTAGAATAAAAGAGATCACTGAACAAATAGAGAAGAAGTTTAAACTCGAAAATCCTATGATAGACGTGAGGGAAATCGAGAGTCCTTTCTTGGATTCCCAAGTCGTTGCTGGAAAAATAGCGAAAAGTTTGGAGAGGGGTGGGTTCTACAAGAAGATTGCGAATTACTATTTGAGGGAGATTATGAGAGCGGGTGCAATAGGTACTGAGATTAAAATAGCTGGTAAAATGGGTGGACAAAGGGGGAGGTCTCAAAAATTCAAAGATGGTTACATCAAGCATTCTGGTTATTATGCTGATAATGTGTTAGATAGAGGCAAGGCTATTGCTATTGTAAAACTTGGTACAATCGGCGTTCAAGTTAGTATAATGAAAGATATCCCAGAAGACGTTTCAATAGCATTAAAACAGATAAAAGGCGAGGAAGTTGAGGATAAAGAACCTGAGAAAACTGAATGATGAAGACCTAGAAAAAAGATTAGGTGAAATTAAATTAGAATTGATGAAGGAAATGGGTAACAAAGAGATGGGGGGAAATATTAAAAACCCTGGAAAGATAAAAATAATGAGGAGAGATATAGCCAGAATATTGACAATAAAGAGGGAAAGAAAAATAAATGAATGAAATTTTGATTGGATTAAAATATTTTTTGTTGTATTTAGTAAAAACTATTCCTTTAGTATCATTCTTTAAAATAAAAGGAGGAAAAAGTATTGGTTGAAGAAGTCTGTCCAAAGTGTGGATTACCCAAGTCTCTTTGTGTATGTACAGTAATAGAGGCAGAAGCCAAGTTGATAAAGGTTTATACTGCGGTGAGAAGATTCAGAAAATCAATGACAATAATTGAAGGATTAGATAAAAAATCTGGGAAGTCTATCTCCAAGCAGTTGAAGAGAAAATTGGCATGTGGTGGAACTTTCAAGAAAGGTAGAGTTGAGTTACAAGGAAACCATAAAGCAAGGGTAAAAGAATTACTCAAAGAATTTGGGTTTGATGAGAAACAGATAGAAGTTTCTTGAAGTTTTTTATCGTTCATCTGTAACTTTGGAGAGATCAAAATGGAATAAATTTTAAAACTGTTACTTAATTATAATAGAGAAAATGTCTATTAACGAAAAAAATATTGTGAGACACGAACTTTGTGGCCTAATGGTTTTAGTAAAGAATAGTACCAACCCTGCACAAAAAGGCCTTGAAGGAAGAGTTGTATACGAGACTTATAATACGTTAAAAATTGAAACAAGAGATGGAAAAGAAAAAACTATACCAAAAAACATATCAGTATTTATATTCACGCTACCAAATGGAAAGAAAGTTCAGGTCGATGGAAAAGTATTAATAGGCAGACCTGAAGATAGGATTAAAAAGAAGTTACCGAGATGGTAGAAATGGGTAAAGTTGTAAAAAAATCAAGAGATATTGGATACGATGTGAACCCTCCAGAAGGGGAATGTAACGATGAAAAATGTCCTTTCCATGGAAAACTTAGTGTGAGGGGGAATATTCTAGAGGGAATTGTAGTATCAGATAAAATGTCAAGATCTGTCATCGTTGAGAGAAATTATCTTCATTTTATCTCAAAGTATGAAAGGTATGAAAGGAGAAGAAAAAGAATTGCTGCTCACAATCCTGAATGTATAAATGCGAAGAAGGGTGATAAGGTCAAGATAGCTGAATGTAGACGGTTGAGTAAAACAAAACATTTTGTTATAATAGAAAAGGTGTCTGAGTGAAAGCAATCAAATCAAGAATAACTAAAGGCATTACAATTGGATCGATAATAAATTGTACAGACAACACTGGTGCAAAGAAATTGAATGTTATTTCAGTCTTTGGTTACAAAGGTAGGAGGAGAAGGAGAGCATCTGGAGGAATTGCTAATAAAATCAAATGTTCGGTGAGAGCGGGAACTGTTAAATGGAGAAAACAAGTTGTTGACGCTATTATCGTTAGACAAAAAAAGGAGTTTAGAAGACCTAATGGTTTAAGGGTCCAATTCGAAGATAATGCAGCCATTCTCGTGAACCCAAAGAATGAGCCTGTTGGTTCCCAGATAAAAGGTCCTATTGCTAAGGAAGTTACTGAAAGATTCTTGTCGATAGGTAAAATTGCGAGTGTAGTGGTTTAAATGAAACTCTGGTCAAAACATTGGAAATCATCTAAACAACCAAGAAAACAGAGAAAGTATGTTTATCATGCCCCTCTACACGTCAGACACAAATTCCTTTCTGCTCACTTATCGAAGGAACTGATAAAAAAATATAGCAGGAGATCCTTTCCTGTTAGAAAGGAAGATGAAGTAGAAATAATGAGAGGGGGGTTTAAGAAAAAGACTGGTAAAGTAAGTAAAGTAGATTTGAAGAAAATAAAAGTTTACATTGACGGGATAACAAGAAAGAAGGTAGATGGCTCAGAAGTTCAAGTCCCAATTCATCCAAGTAACTTAAAAATCATCAATTTAAACCTTGATGATAAAAAAAGATTAAATGCTTTAACTAGAACTGTAAAGAAGGAGGAGAAACATGTCAAAACACCTAAAAAGGCTGTTGGCACCAAAGTTCTGGAGAGTGCCAAGAAAGGAAAAGAAATGGGTAGTAAGACCAAGACCGGGTCCTCATAAAAAGTTTGAGTCTATTCCTTTACTCATCATCGCTAGGGACATCCTGAAATTGGCAGACACCGGAAAGGAAGCGAGAAAGATTATCAAGGCCAAAGAAATATTGGTCGATGGAAAACCGAGGTTAGACCAGAAATATCCTGTTGGGTTATTTGATGTCATAACAATCCCTAAGCTAAAAAAACAATATCGTATTGTTCCTTCTAAAAACGGCTTAACTCTGATAGAAATCCCAAAGAATGAATCAGGATTAAAATTATGTCGTGTAAAAGGAAAAAGTATGGTGAAGAATGGTATTCTTCAATTGAACCTGCACGATGGAAAAAATATCCTTGTAAAAGAAAAAGTTAAGAAAGATCCGTATAAAACCGGTGATTCTCTTCTCATCGAAATACCAAGTCAAAAAATAAAAAAACATATTAAGATGGAAAAGGGATCAACTTCGATCATCATCGGTGGTCAAAGCATGGGAATTGTCGTTAAGATAAAAGAGATCATAAAGACAAGAGGTAGACAACCAAATAAAGTCATCTGCGAAAAGAAAGATAAAGAATTTGAAGCAATAAAGAATTATGTTTTCGTCGTTGGCAAGACTAAACCAGAGATAAAAGTGGTAGCATGAAAGAAAATCCGATGAGAGAAATAAGGATTGAAAAAGTCACTTTGAACATGGGCTGCGGAAGCGATCAAGATAAACTAAAGAGAGCCGTGAAACTCTTGAACATGGTATCTGGACAGAAACCAATTATCACTAGGACACGAAAGAGAACAAAGTTCGGAATGGCACAAAAAAAACCAATAGGTGCAAAAGTAACTTTAAGAAAAGATAGAGCGGAAAAATTCTTGAAAGATGTTTTTTCTGTTGTAGATAAAGAATTGAAAGAAGGACAAATTAATGATGGTAATTTCTCTATAGGAATAAAAGAGTATATCGATTTACCTAATGTAAAATATGATCCTGATATAGGAGTAATAGGATTGGATGTTAGTATAACCTTGGAGAGGCCTGGCTTCAGGATTAAAAGAAGAAGAATTAAAAAATCGAGAATAGGTAAAAAACATTTAATAACTAAAGATGAAACAATACAATGGTTGAAAAAAAAATTTGGGGTGAGGATAGTTGGAGGGGGTTAATTTTTGGATATTTGAGATGACCAGTAAATTGAGTGGCATTATTTTTACGAAAGCATCGATGGAACAGAGTTTTGAGAAAGTATACGA
>DAOVGP010000024.1 GCA_030672375.1 Candidatus Aenigmatarchaeota archaeon
TTCATTTTTGATGTTTTTTCTCAAAAATTCTCTGACTTTGATTATTTTTCATTTTTTAAAAAAAAATATTAAAGTTAAATCTTTTAACTTCTCTTAAATTTATGAGTTGTGGAAATGTATAATTATCCCTCAAGTACTGGAAATTATTCGCATGAATATGATTGGTTAACGAAATCTAGATTACGTAAACAAGGATTTGAACGCTTATTAGAAGCAAGACAGGCAATAGAATTATCTAAAGATCTTGAGAGTGATGGCTACTTAGCATTTGATTTTACACATAACTATCTCTTCAATCTTTGGTTAACAGATGGTGAACAGAATAAAATATGGAAACGCCCTTATGGTACAAATTCTGCCGAAATACTCCTTCAGGCGATTACTACTGCAGTTGATAATAGTTGGTACAAACAGCCTGTTGATATAGATGATTTCAAACTTATTGTTTCAGATAAATTGCCCGTAAACATAAGAAGAAGGGAAGTAAATTCATTTCTCAAGAAAAGATGGGTAAAAGAAATATTCGAGATAAACGATCGAGAGAATACTGTTAGATTAAAATATCTTCCACGTTATATTTGGTTAGAAAAACCTAAGTTACATTAATTCTTTTTCCTTTTCAAGAATTCTCTAACTAATTTCACAGGAACTATTTTCGCTTCTTCCAGAGTTAATTTTTCATTATTGATTATGATATCATAGATCGATTTGTCGAAAGAATCGATGTCGTATAACTTCTGATATTTTTCATGATCCTGTTCATCTCTTTTTTTCAATCTTTCCAAAGCTTCTTCTACAGAAATGTTATCTCTTTTCGCAACTCTCTTAGTTTTTACATCTAAAGGACACTCGTAGAATATTTTTACGTCTGCCCAATCCCCAGCAACCCAACCGGATAATCTAGCATCCAAGACAACATTTCCTTCCATCGCTAATTTTAAACTTCTTTTATCCATTTTATAATCAACCTCAGGTTCCCTTATTTCAGACATTTTAACAACACTTATCTTCTTCATTTTTGCAAGTTCCCTTAAGATTTCACCGGCTTTTACATGCTTGAGATTGAATGTCTTAGCAATGGATTTCGCCCCTAAAGATTTTCCCGACCCAGAGTTACCAGAAACAGTTATTACCAATCCCTCCTTCTTTATCTTTTTGGATAATTCCTTTTCGTATGGTTCCAAAAATTTAATGTAAGTTTTGACCATGATAAGATTTAGAAATTCAATTCTTAAGAGTTTTCATATTATTTTTTTCCTGCTTTGAGAACACCATTTCTGAAATGCTCATATGCCATATCAGGCTGTTCTCTTTTAACAATCAAATCAAATATTTTTCTTCTATATTTCTTCACTTTACCAATTTCTGTTTCAACTTCCTTTAGCATTTGCTCTCTAACAGTTTCACTACCAGATGTATATTTTATTGATTCTATAGCTCTTGACAAAGTATCCAAAGTACAGTTAATGCCAGGAATAGAACTTCTTTTTGGAGACAAACCTTCAAGGTAGGGCCATCTATATTCTTTGTATAATTCCAAATCAAGATAAAGACTAGCAAAATTAGAATAAGATTTACCAAATTTTTGTTCTATTTGTGTAATTTCAATTATGTCTTCGGGCAACATTAAATCACCGTAGTCACTATTGCTCAGTGACTACTATATAAAGATTTCTACACTATAGTAAACACTTTTAATAAATTTAAAACACAATTATTTTTTTTAATGATTGCAGATATTATTCTAAAAAATTGTAAAATTTGGTACCAAAATACGTTAATTGAGTATGGACTGGCCATAAATGAGGGAAAAATAGTATCTATCTCTAAAGACACGGGTCTCCCACCTTCTGATGAGAAAATTAATTGTAAAGGAAATATAATCCTCCCAGGTTTAACCGATGTTCACGTCCACTTCAGAGAACCTGGTCTAACATGGAAAGGAGACTGGTTGACAGAATCTAAAGCAGCACTAAAAGGTGGAATAACTTATATCATGGAAATGCCCAACACTATACCACCCACAACTACGGTTGAAAGGGTATTAGAAAAGAGGGAATTTGCTAAAAAATCAGTGGTTAATTATGGTCTATACGGAGGAGTTTCTGAAGAAAACATAGACCAAATAGGAGAATTAGCAAAACATGTAAAAGCATTCAAGATTTTCATGGGAAAGTCAACTGGGACTTTAATACTAGACAAACATGATTTGGTATTAAAAGCATTTTCTGAAATATCAAAAGCAAATAAAGTTGCTTGTGTTCATGCAGAAGACCAGAAAACCATGGATGAATTCTCTAAAAAATACAAAGACAGAGATGATCTCATGATTCATGCATTATCAAAACCACCCCAAGTAGAGATCGAAGCGATAAGGCATGCCATAAGAATGGCTAAACAAACAAAAGTTAAACTTCATATCTGTCATTTATCCACAAAAGGCGGGTTAGAGTTAATAAAAGATGCAAAGAAAGAAGGTATGGACATAACTTGTGAAACTTGTCCTCATTATTTTCTTATGAATCAAGATGATTTTAAACAAAAGGGCGCGTTACTAAAAATAAATCCCCCATTAAGATCAAAAGAGAATCAACTAGCTATTTTACAAGGAATAAACGACGTTTCTATTGATATTCTAGCAACAGATCATGCACCTCATACATTAGAAGAAAAAGGAAAAGGTATTCACGAAGCACCTTCTGGTATGCCTGGTGTTGAAAATAGTTTACAATTGATGCTAGACGCTGTTAACAAAAAAATGATTTCATTCAATAGAGTGATAGAATTGATGCATGACAACCCTGTAAAAAGATTTGATTTGGGTAACTATGGTTACATTCAGAAAGGTAATGATGCTAACCTAACCATTGTCGACTTGAAAAGGAAATGGAAAATAACAGGAGAGAATGTGGCAACAAAGAGCGGATGGAGCCCTTTTGAAGGCTGGGAAGGAAACGGATCACCAACTTATACTGTAATCAATGGTAGAATTTTAAATATTGAATTGTAAAAAAATTAGAAGGAGAGGTGTTTATGCAAAAGGAAAGAGTAGCTGAAATACTGCTAGATATGGATGCTGTTTCTTTAAACCCCACCAACCCATTCAAATATGCAACTGGGATGTTCAGTCCTATCTACACAGACTGTAGAGTAATGACTTCATATCCAAAAAAAAGAAAAATAATCGTTGATCTTCTTGTTGAACACATCGATAAAAAAATCGGTAGAAAGAATATTGACGTCATTGTTGGTACTGCTCATTCTGGTGTTTCTTTAGCCACCTACCTCGCTCAAAGGCTTCAAATGCCTATGGCATACATCAGAACTACTACAAAAGATCACGGAAGGAAAAGACAAATCGAAGGTCTTCTTAGAAAAGGCGATAGAGTATTGTTGATAGGTGACATATTCAGCGCCAGGATGGATATCGTAATTAGTGTTGAAGCCATCAAAAAAGTAGGTGCTAAAATCGTTTATTGTTTAACGATTTTCACTGATCATTTGGGATTCATAGAAGATTTTCTTGAGAAGGAAAAAATCAAATATCATGCTTTAACTAACCTTAAGGCCCTTCTACTTGTGGCATCTATTAAGAAAAAAATTACTGATGAAGAAAGAGAAAGAGTAGAAGAATGGATGAAAAATCCTAAAAATTGGGATAAAATAAGAAGAAATGATATTGAAAAAAAACTTGATGAAAACAAAGAAAAGATAGCAGAAATTCTTTTGAAGATAAAGGCAGTTACTTTGAACTTAAAGGAACCTTACAGGTATGTATCTGGAATTTTGAGTCCTATTTACACAGATAACAGATTATTGATGTCATATCCCAAAGAATGGAAAGAAGTCATAGATTCAATGATATACACTATCATAAACAAGATTGGAATTCAAAAAGTAGATGTGATAGCAGGAACAGCCACTGCCGGAATTTCTCATGCCGCTTATATTGCCGAAAAATTAGGTCTTCCCATGATTTACGTCAAATCTTCTGTAGATGAATATGGAAAATTTACAAGAATTGAGGGTCATTTAAACCATGGGGATGAAGTACTCATAATAGAAGACTTGATAAGCACTGGTGGAAGCTCTCTTTCATCAGCTCAAGCAATAAGAGATAATAGAGGGATAGTCAAGAATTGTTTAGCTATATTCACGTATGAAATGGAAAAGGCGAAAAGGGGTTTTGAAGAAGCCAAGATAACTTTGACCACTTTAACAGATTTTTCCACTTTAGTCGACGTAGCTGTCAAAAAGAAATATATCAAACCAGAAGGAAAAGAAATTGTTTTGAAATGGAATAAAGATCCTGCGGGATGGGAAGAAAAATTCAAAAAGATGGGAAAATAATGCTCTACGAAAAATATTTACAAACAGTAAAGGAAAAAAACAGTTTTATTAACATCAACCTTGACCCGGCATTACCAAGACAAAGAAATAATAAAATAATCCCAGAAAGATTTCTTACAAAGGAGGATGCTGAAACTTTGTTGAATTTCTGTTTAGATATAATCGAACAAGTCAGTGATTATTGTTGTTCGATAAAACCAAACACCCAATATTTTCTAGGCGGTTATCACATCTTAAGAAAGTTAATAAAAAAAATACATGACGAAGGGATGTTTGCTATATTGGACCATAAATTGACTGATATTGGATCAACAAATGATTCAGCTTTATTCTGGATATCTGACATGGGATTTGATGCTTTCACCTTTTCACCATTCGCTGGAAATATACAAAAAACAGTTGAGAATGCTCATAAAAAGGATTTGGGGGTTATTGTTCTAACCTTAATGTCTAATCCAGAAGCAGAAAAAATGATGGTTGATACATTAGTTGAAAATAAACCGTTTTACTTACACATCGCAGACATGGTTAAACAATCACAAGCTGACGGTTGTGTTGTTGGTTTGACAGGTTTTGTAAAGGGAGAGTATATCAAAAACATTCAAGAAGTCGTCGGAGATAAAGTCATATTCTTGATGCAAGGAATTGGTCCACAAGGCGGAGAAATCTCTAAAGCGAAGTACGTTACTAATCCTCTAGTTAGTTTGGGTAGAGCAGTGTTATACGCTGAAAACCCAAGAGAAGAAGTTAAAAAGTATCATCAAATGTTAAAATCGATAAGGGGTTAAACCCTTATACATTTATCTTTTCAATTATTATTTGATTGATATGAGTATACTAATACTGAATGGTTCTAACTCCCAATCACTGGGAGAGAGGATTGCTATCAGTCTTGGATTAAAATTTGAAAATGTTAAGGCCAGAATATTCCCAGACGGAGAAACTTACGTTAGAATCGAAAGCCAAGTCAAAGGAAGGGATGTTGTTATAGTACAAACTATGTTTCCAAACCAGAACGATTCTTTAATGGAATTCTTACTGATAGCTGATGCAGTTAAAGATATGGAAGCTCAAAAAATCATCGGTGTGATTCCTTATTTGGCATATTCCAGGCAAGACAGAAAGTTTCAACCTGGAGAGGCTCTGAGCATCAGGACTGTTGCGAAATTAATGAAATCAGTTGGCGTTGACAAATTAATTACAGTTGACACACACTATCAACATGTAAAACCTGGTGAATTCGACTTATTTGGGTTACCTTGTATTAACTTATCTGCCGGTAGGTTATTACTCGAACATATCAATGAAAAAGTAAGTGATGATTTAATGACAATAGGACCAGATTTGGGATCTTCTCAGATAATAAAATATGCGACTGGTGAAGAGAAGATTATGAGGAAGATTAAAAAATGTCCTATATGTGGATTACCAGCAGAAAAATGTAAATGTAAGATAAAAAAGAAAAAATACGAGATAACTGAAGTCGAGAGTGAACTTGATTTTAATGATAGAAATGTTGTTATACTGGACGATATTATTGCTTCCGGTAAGACTATGACCCAAGCAGTGAACAAAGTTAAATCAGAAGGAGCAAAAAAGGTTGTTGCCACTGCTACTCATGGACTGTTCATGAAGGATTCGTTGATTAAACTCAAGGAATTGACTGATTATCTTGTTGTGACAGATGCTATTTACACTCCGGTTTCTAACGTTTCTATTGCACCGTTGATAGTAGAAGTTTTAAAGTAAGGAATTAATGAGATCTCAAAACTTCTTTAACTGTCTTAACTATGTTGTCACTCGTTAAGCCCAATGCTTTCTGTAAATCTTTAAAGTTTCCAGACTCGCCAAATCTATTGTAGATTCCTATCATCTTAATCGGGACGGGATTATCATTGCTCAAAGCTTCTGCTACTGAACTTCCCATTCCTCCCAATACTTGATGTTCTTCTGCTGTTACTATCGCACCAGTCTCTCTCGCCGCCTTTACTATAGTCTTCTTGTCCATCGGTTTAATTGTATGATTGTTGATAACCCTTGCATCAATCCCTTCTTTTTCGAGTTTTTTTGATGCGACTAGTGCTTCATATACCATTGGTCCACAAGCGATTATTGAAACATCATCACCCTCCCTGAATGTCTCTGCTCTACCAACTTTGAACGGAGTTTCTTCTGTGGTTACAACAGGCATACCTTCTCTTCCGAACCTCAGATAAACTGGTCCGAATATTTCTGCAGTAGCAAAAGTTGCCTTGTACGTCTCAAGTTTATCACATGGAATTATGACAGTCATATTTGGCAATACTCTCATTAGTGTTATGTCTTCGGTAGATTGATGTGATGCACCGTCTGCACCGACTGAAAATACACCTGTATGTGATGCACATATCTTTACGTTCATCTTAGGATAGGCTATACTCATCCTTACTTGGTCCCAGTTTCTTCCTGTTGCAAATACTCCAAAAGTAGCCATAAAAGGTATCTTGCCCATCCGAGCTAACCCTGCTGCAACGCCAGTCATGTTTGCTTCTGCTATCCCAACCTGGAAGAATCTTTCAGGAAATTTTTGTTGAAACCACATCGTTCTTACTGAATGAGCTAAATCAGCACTCAAAACTACGACTTTCTCGTTTATTCCGCCCAATTTAACTAAAGCCTCGCCAAAACCATCTCTCGTCTTGGCCTTTTCCACTTCACCGAATAGATTTTCATTGAGAGTAGGATTGTACTTTCCTTCTACTTCTTTAATCTTTAAAGGTTTCTTTATAACCAATTCAGGCCTTTTTTCTAAGATTTTTTCTTTAATTATCTTTAATTCTGGTTTAATCTCTGGTTTTTTCTTAAAGGTTTCCTCTTTTTTCCTATCCCAGAACATATTGAACACTGTTTCAAGTATTGACAGAAAAGGATTTAAGTATTGTCAATTGTTTGAAGGATTATTTTTAAATAGAAACATTGAAATAAGGGAAATTAAGAATTACCACCAATTTCTAGTCCTTCCATAATCAATCAGTCTAGGTATACCATGATATAAAGCTTCTATTGTAAAGTCTGCTAATACTCCATAAAGAAGGCCGTCAACAAATCCTGCAAGTCCAGGTTGACCTGCATTGTAAATTCCATGTCTCCTAATAGCATCTGAATAATCACGAAGTCCTTTTATTAATGCCGAAAGTAATGGTAATCCAAGTTGAATTTTATGTCTCCAATGGAGATTTTTGTACCATCTCGTGATTAAAGGGGATTGTGGTGGAACTCCCACTCCACCTGCTCCAGCTGCTAGATTAGTATTAGTATATTCAGGATTTTCAAATAAATGAGATTCAGGAGGGAGATTTTGATTTGGTTTATACACAATTGCATTCATGATTTATTCATAAAATAGTTAAACATTTAAGGCTTTCTATCAGATAGAAAACTCATTTTTTCTAGAAAAACAAAATCAATGCTCCCCTAAATCATTCAAAGCCTTTTTCATTTGTTCGTCATTAGGAGCTTGACCATGCCACACAGCTACATTTTCCATGAAAGAAATTCCTTTTCCTTTGATTGTATCTGCTATGATAACAGTTGGTTTTCCCTTGACTCTTTTTGCACGATTGAAAGCTTTTATCAACGCTGAGATATCATGACCATCAATTGTTATTACATTCCATCCAAAAGATCTATATTTCTCTTCTAAAGGCTCATAATCCATCACATCTTTAGTAAAACCATCGATTTGTAATCTATTCCTATCAACGATTCCACACAGATTATCTAATTTGTAATGTGTTGCTGACATCGCAGCTTCCCATATCTGGCCTTCTTGCTGCTCTCCATCTCCCATGAGACAATATACTCTACTTTTCCTCTTATCCAATCTAATACCTAATGCAGCCCCAATTGCTATGGATAAACCTTGGCCTAAAGACCCTGTAGACGCCTCTATACCATTTAAATCGCGACAGTGAGGATGGCCTTGTAATCTTGAACCTAACTTTCTCAGTGTTAACAATTCTTCTATCGGGAAATAACCAGACCTTGCCATGGCAGAATACACAACAGGACAACAATGACCCTTTGATAGTATGAACACATCCCTATCTTCCCATTTAGGATTTTTTGGCTTGTGATTAAGGATGTTAAAGTAGAGAACAGCAACGATATCTGCCGAAGACAGAGAACCGCCAGGATGACCTGAACCTGCAGCATTTGTCATCTTAATTATGTCTACTCTTAACTTTCTTGCAATCTCTTTTAATTCAGATACGTCTGTTATTTTCTCCGTTCTGATCGCCTCGTCAACCTTCAAAGATATTTTTTAAGTTCTCCCTTAGGAACTTTAGCCCAATCATCCAAAAATCTTTGGATACCAACATCAGTCAATGCATGCTTTACCATTTTTTCCAAAACATTGAAAGGAACGGTAACGATATGTGCTCCTGTTTTTGCTGCTTCTACTACATGCATTGGATGTCTTATGCTGGCGACTATTACTTTTGTCTCGAAATCATAATTGTTGTAAATTTTAACGATATCCCTGACGACTTGCATGCCATCATGCCCAATATCATCTAACCTTCCAATGAATGGACTGACATAGCTAGCACCAGCTTTTGCGACTAGAATGGCTTGGTTAGGAGAAAAACATAAAGTTGCGTTGGTTTTTATCCCTTCTTGACTTAAAATCTTTATCGTCTTCAAACCTTCGGGTGTTATAGGTACTTTTATCACGATATTTTTATGAATTTTTGATAACCCTCTGGCTTCTTTCACCATTCCTTTTGAATCAAGACTGACTACCTCGGCACTGATAGGACCATCTACTATCGAAACTATTTCTTCAATACATTCTCTAAATCCTCTTCCAGTCCTAGAGACTAAGGTTGGATTAGTAGTTATTCCGTCTAAAATTCCCCAGGAATGGGCCTTTCTTATTTGTTCAACATCAGCCGTATCGAGAAAAATTTTCAACCGTTCCTTTTTCTTTTCAGACTTAGAAAAAGCATTCGATAATTGCTCTGAAATTGAATCGACTTTTTTAGAAACTTCTTTAATCTTATCTTTGAGGAGTTCTACGTCGATTTCTTTCTCTATTCTTCTCGAAGGAGTTTTCTTAAAACTTTCTTCCTCGTCAAAATTCATAGTTTATCTATTGATAGAAAAAGATTTAAGTTGTTGCATCATTCTTAAGTGCTTCAATCGCCTTTTTCTTATCCTCGAACTTATAAATCCCAGAACAAGAAGCAAAAATGTTTGCTCCAGCTTTTGCAGCGAGTTTAACAGTCCCTACTTTTATTCCCCCATCAACTTCTATATCCAAGTCTCTTTTCATACCCCTCAATTCCCTAATCTTTGATAGAACGCTTGAATCGAAGCCTTGACCAGAAAACCCAGGATTAACAGTCATGATCAAAACCATATCCAAATCATTCAAATAA
Organism: Candidatus Aenigmatarchaeota archaeon; assembly: GCA_030672375.1. Classification (GTDB taxonomy): domain Archaea; phylum Aenigmatarchaeota; class Aenigmatarchaeia; order CG10238-14; family CG10238-14; genus DAOVGP01. The sequence continues at coordinate 9,774 of DAOVGP010000024.1, forward strand.
TCTTTTATAACTAAAAGTGGAGTAGGGGGATTTATAGCTAAAGCTATCTTCTTGCCTCTTTCCTTTACTTTTTTGATTATACCTGGTATATCTTTACAAGACTCATAATGAACTATTATCAAATCAAAACCTAGATTCAGAAAATCTTCAACGTATTTTTCATTATCATTAACCATCAGATGGGCTTCTTTTACCAGATTAGTCTTAAAATCTTTCATATCTTCAGGTTGAATAGTCTTATTAGGAACGAATTTACCGTCCATTATATCTATTTGTATTCTGTCAACGTATGGTTCAACTTCTTTAAACCTTTGTTCTAATTCTTCTTGTGTTTTTACAAGAATGGCAGGAACAATTTCAATCATTCGAATCCTTTATTTTTTATTAAAATGAAATTAAAAAGCATTTTATTCTCAGAATCTTATTCAACATTGAGTGTTAAATTTAAAGAGTCATAAAACAAAAAAATTATTGATATTATGCCATTCGGTTTATTTAAGAAAAAAGAGAAAGAAGTCGATGGACAAAAATTGAAAGAGACGATGGAAGGAATTGACAAAGTTCTAACAGAACCTAAGTTTATCGAAGACCTAAAAGTTATAGAAAAAACTGAGATTAAAGACCTTGATAAAATGAAAGAAATAGTTCCCCTTGTAAAACCTCCTGTGTTAGAGGAACTAAAGCCAGTACCTGTTAAACCCGTGTTAAAACCACTAGATGAGGATAGTTTAAAAGAATTAAACGAGATGATAGACGCAGAATTGGTAGCCATCGAGAAAAACCTAAAAGACATAGAAAAAGTTCCAAAATTAACTCTAGAGAGTCCGGAAATGGTCGATTTATTAGATTTGCACATCTCAGCAAAGAATAAATTCCAAGAATTTGTGGATCAAATAAATAAATTTGACCTCAAGAATTCAGAGAAGAAAACCTTTGCTGCCATTTATAAATTCAGAGCTTGTAAATCCCTATCAGAGATTAAAAAGCAGATCAGGAAAATCGAATCCATTAGTATGAAGGCAGGGTTTATACCTACTAAAGTTCATACAATCATACAATCAGATGCAGAAAAGCTAGTTAATAATTTTTTGAAACAAAAAAAATAGAAATACAATAATTCAATTGATCTTCTGACTTCTTCAGTCTGAGTTAGGTTTCTTTGCCTTTGATTAGAACATTTGGTCGATTATTATTTAATCAGTCCCTTCTTTTTTGTCATTAAAAATGCATAACCTTTTTT
>DAOVGP010000036.1 GCA_030672375.1 Candidatus Aenigmatarchaeota archaeon
TTTACAGGATTATTCTAGGACCCTTAAAGTTGACAGAGCCCTATTAATTTTAATGTCTGATTTTACTATGGTAAAAGTTTCATTGGATCTATATATTCCATCTTAAACGCTTCTGCTACTCCTTTGTTCGTAATTTTACCTTTGAAAATGTTAAGTCCACTGAGCAATGCCGAATCAGACTTTATGCCTTCAATCCCACCATTAGCCAGCTTGACCGCATAAGGTAGAGTAGCAGCTGTCAACGCAAACGTAGATGTACGGGCAAACGCACCTGGCATGTTAGTCACACAATAATGTAAGACATTTTCTTCTACATACACAGGATCTGAATGACTTGTTGGTCTGGACGTCTCAAACATCCCTCCTTGGTCTATCGCCACATCGACTATTACAGAACCAGGTTTCATTTGTTTTATCATTTCACGAGTCACGAGTTTTGGTGCTTTAGCTCCTATCAAGAGTACTGCACCCACTGCTATATCAGTCTGTTTTAATTCCTTTAGTATATTTTCTTCTGTTGATTCAACCAATGAGAAATCAAAATGTTCTGGATGTTCCTTATCCAATACTTTCTCTAAATAATCGAACGTCTTACCTTTTCTTTGTAGTATTACCACGTCAGCTCCCATAGAAGCTGCAACCTTTGCTGCACTACGACCAACAGTGCCTCCGCCTATTACGACAACTTTTGCTGGTTTAACACCAGTAACTCCGGTTATTAAAATGCCTCTACCGCCTCTAGGGATTGAAAGATAATATCCACCCATTAGAGATGCCATTTTCCCAGCAACTTCAGACATAGGTCTCAATAACGGCAGACCCTTACCATCATAAACAGTCTCATATGCAACACATGTCGAACCTCTTTTTATCATCTCTTCTGTTAATTTTTCTTCAGATGCGAAATGAAAATAGGTAAAAATTATGTGATCGGATTTAATGAAGTCAAATTCTTGTGGCATGGGTTCTTTTACTTTCATTATCATTTCGGCTTGAGACCACACTTCCTCAACTGATTCAATTATTTTAGCACCGGCAGCTTCGTATTCTTCATTACTTATACCCGAACCGACTCCTGCATTTTTTTGGATAATAACCTCGTGTTCATTCTTGACTAACTCTTTAACACCTGCAGGAACAATACCAACACGATTTTCATTATTCTTAATTTCTTTTGGAATTCCAACAATCATTTAACCACCCCTCCATTTTTCTAACTCTGTATTCTATTTAAAAAAGTCTACCAAATATTTACAAATTAAACTTTATTTAACTATTTCGATAATTCTTCAAGCCTTTTGTTTACTTCATCCCAGTTAACGATGTTCCAGAATGAATCAACAAATTTGGCTCTTTGGTTCTTGTAATCAAGATAGTATGCATGTTCCCATACATCTAGAACCATTAGAATTTTGAACATCGGGTATACGTTAACATTGTGTTTTTCTATCTGCATTATTATCGGTCTATTAGTTTTTCTACAGAATGATAGTGCTGCCCACCCAGATCCTTCTACGCTAACAGCTGCTTGAGAGAATTCTTTCTTGAATCTTTCAAAACTTCCGAATTCCTTGTCTATAGTATCGCCTAAAACTCCGTCTGGTTTTCCACCACCTTTGTCAGTAGGTGCTAAATTAGGCCAGAACAGTGAGTGTAGTACATGTCCCCCTATGTTAAATGACAATGCCTTTAAAGTAGATTTCATATCCAATTCAGTATTATCTTTCCTTGCTTTGTCAAGTTTCTCTAGTATCGTATTCGATTTGTTGACATATCCCTGATGATGTTTATCGTGATGTATCGTTAGCTGTTCTTCAGACATGTGTGGTTCTAAGTCATTGTATCCGAAAGGTAGTTTTGGTAAAACGTAAAATTTTTTTTCCATGTTTACCATATCCTTTATCCCGTTAACTCATCAACTTCTTTTTTACCTTCTTCCAATTCCTTTTCTTGTTCCTTGTCTAGTTTCAATAATAGAGCTTGGAATTCTCCCATATGTGTCTTTTCTTCTTTCGCTATGTCCAAAAGAATTTTCTTAATGTTTTCGTTTTCAGTCATTGCTGCCATTTGCTCGTAAAGACTTACAGCGTCTAATTCAGCTATCATGCCAACCCTAAGTATCTCTTTGTCTAAATCTTCTTTTTTTACCTTATCAAGATTCAAAGGTATTTTTGATAACATTTTTCACCCCTTTTTTATGATAATAAAATATTATTTAAAATCTCTTTTCAGGTAATACATAATATAACAGTGTTATATTTATATACTTTTCTTTATTTGAATTATAGTAAAAGAATTACTTCCACAACCAGCCAAACAATCCTTTATTTCCCTTTTCATTCTGTGCTAATTGTTGTAATCTAGTCTGTTCCTGCTCCATATTCTGTATTTGTTCTTGCATCATAGCTCTTACTTGTTCCTCACAATCACATTGATTCATTAATTGTCTAAGATGTTGAATTCTTTGTTGATTTTGAATTACTTCCTGTTCCATCTCCCCTGCAGCTACTTCATCTCCACCGAATAAGAATTTTACTAACATATTTCTTGTCTCTATTCTCTCCTCTGCCCCTATAGTTGCTTGAACAGAATTATTGAATTCCCTAGCAATTTGGGAGACATTACGACCAATACCTCCTGTCAAATCTTCCATAGCAAGCAAAGAATGAACCGCCAATCTTACTTTATTCTGATTTTGATAAACTTGTTGTTGATTTTGTCTTAAAGTTTGCATTTCTTGGACCATTTCTTGTTGTCTCTCCTGTATCATTTGTCTCAATTCAGTTGTGTTTCTAGCTTTCAATTGTACTCTTTGTTGAATCATTAAAGTTTCTTCTTCCCCTTCATTCTGTGTTTCCTGTTCAGCCTGTACTTGTTGACTCTGACCTGATTCATTCAATCCAGGACTTCCCATTCCTGTCTCAGGTTCATCTACACCTTGTTGTTGAGCCACAACCACTGAACTTACTAATACTAAAACCAAAAAGGGAATAATTATTTTTTTCATAATCTTACCTCATAATACGTATTTTATAATTTCGCCATCCTACTATTTATAAATTAAGCTGCTTAGAATGGTCTGATTTCAATAAAACTCAATCCAGCGCCCGAGACAGGATTACTGTAATTAGGTTAAATTTTTAGGGCTTAAATCTATCTGATTCTTTTATTTCACTCTTTTTTCCTTTTGAGTAGACCCAAACAAAATCTAGTATTCCTTAAAGGACAAATTTTTTTACAGAAATAATTCTCATTCATAATTATTTTTAGTAATTTCAGAGAACAAAAATCTATCTGTAGATGACATCAAGTACGTTTCAACAAAAGTCTTCCTTTTTGCCAGTCATGTATCATTGTAATATAAACACGTCTTTCATCGATTACTCCACCTTTCTTCAGCATATTTCTAGATTTTCCTATTTCATTAATGATTTCTTCGAAATCCTTATCACCAATATTGATTTTGTAAAAATTCTCAAAGTGTTCCTTGTCAACAGCAACAAACATTTCAACTATTTTTCTTGCAACTATGTCAGGATCATTTATTTTTGATGGATTTAATACACCTATCAACGCATGTTTCACTTCATCATCTTCGTTTGTCGAAGGAACAATACCAGGAGTATCAATAAGACCCATGCCAGAACTGATGCGTATCCACTGCAAGCCTTTGGTCTGACCTGCCCTTGATCCTACCCTTGCCTTTTTACGTCCGGTCAGAGAATTAACAATTGATGACTTGCCTGTATTAGGATAACCTATAACACCAACTTTAACAAATTCTTGCCTAGATCTTTTCTTGGCTATCTCAAACATTTTCTTTTTGAGTAACGTTATGCCGTGCCGTTCCCTAGTTGATACAGATATACACGGTGAAATTTTCCTGAGTTCATCTCTATAATCTTTGGCCAATTTTTCCGGAATCAGGTCGGACTTGTTCAATACAAAAATCAAAGGTTTTTTTGCCAGCTTGACAAGGTTCTCAGCCTTTTTATTTCTTGTAATATCAGGCATCCTTGCATCAAGAACTTCTATAATTACATCTGATTCTTCAATAACCTTTTCAACGAGTTCCCAAAATTTTTTCATCAGCATAAGAATTGTTTGTGATTTTAAAGATATCAAATAACCTTATTCACAATTAAATTATTCTCTTCTTAGAACAAAAATCTATCTTGGATTTATTTTAATTAGATTAAACAATTATTCTAATCTTTTAATTATATGCCATCCAAACTCAGTCTTCACTGGTTGTGAAATTTGACCTTTTTGCAATGTAAAGGCAGCTTTTTCAAATTCACGGACCATTTGACCTCTACCAAACATTCCTAGGTCGCCACCCCTTCCTTTAGATGGACATAATGATTTTTCCATCGCAATTTTAGAGAAACTTGTTCCACTGTTCAACTGATCTAGTATGGATTTGGCTTCTTGTTCTGTTTTTACAAGAATATGTGCACAATGTACCTTATCGACCATATCATCACAAATCTTAATTATGGTTAAGAGATTTTATATTATTTTAAAAGATGATGGAAATTTCTAACAAAAATCTATCTGATTCTTTAACTTCTCAGGACGCCCGAGACAGGACTCGAACCTGTGACCCCCTGGTTTCTGTAGATCAAACTTTAACAGCCAGGTGCTTTAGGCTGGATAAGATCAAATTCTTCAAACCTATCCACCTACCTACTAAGCTACTCGGGCTTATGTATAACACTTTATTCTCGCATTATATTAAAAATAGTTATTATTTATGATTTCTACAATTCGTGATTTTGTAAAAAAATCTGGGATTTTCAATTTTGGATACATCGATCCAAGTTCATTACTTATTCCAACTTCAGAACTTTTTAATTTTGCATCTTTACATGCATCTTGTGCATCATCCATTATTAAACCAACACCAACACTTACTTCACTACCATCAGTTTTTTTTCGAAAATATTCTCTAAGAGGTTTTGTGATGTTAATAACTTCTTGAACGATATCTTTATTGTATGGTATTTTTATTTTAACAATTATTTCATCTGCATCTCGTTCTATATCTCTTACTTCATAGCCTGTTTCACTGCCATATATTTTAATAAATTCAAGTATTTGATTCAGGGCTTCTTTCATATTATCTCTATATTCTTGCCATTTTTTTTCTCTTTCTCTCTCTGGTATTGGGGCCCTAAAAAATCCTTTTTTCTTCCACCCTACTTGATTAACATCAAAATAAAGACAAACCTCTAATTCTTGTTCGAGACCCTGCATACAAACCAAATAAAATCTAAATCTTTTAAACCTTTTGTTAGACTAATTTTTCTATCAATCTTCTAATTTTGTTAGGATCAGCACGCGCTTTAATCTTCCTTAAAACTTGTCCAATTAAGTATTCCATAGCCTTCTTTTTTCCTTTCTTATAATCTTCAACAGCTTGTGAATTTTTTTTAATTACTTCTTTTACCGATTTAATCAATTTATCCTCATCTATCAGCGTCAATCCTTTCTTTTCAACGATTTCTTTTGGTGATTTGCCAGTTACAACATAATCTTTAATCACTTCTTTTCCCAACCTTGCTGTTATTTTTCCAGTATCGATTAATTTCAACAATTCTATGAATGTCTTTGGTTTAACTTTTGATTTTCTTATCGTGACCTTATTCCAATTCAAAGATTTTAGGAGATCAGTAACAATCCATTTTATAATGTCAACAGGTTTTTTGTAAATTTTACAACATTCCTCAAAGAAATCTGCTAATGCTTTATCTGTGTACACAACAACTCTTGCCTGATATCTCGTAACTCCATAATCTTTAACTAACCTCTCGATTCTCTGATCAGGCAATTCAGGCATCTTTTTGTCTATTTCTTTCAACCATTTATCAGAAATCTCAATCCTTGTCAAGTCCGGTTCAAAAATATAACCATAATCTTCTTCAAACTCTTTCTTTCTCAAACTGGCAGTTGTTCTAGTCTCGGCATTAAAGTGTCTAGTTTCTCTCTGAACTTCCATTCCCATTCTTCTAACACTTTCCTGTCTTACCATTTCGTAGTTCAATCCTTTCTCAACATTCTTGAATCCAGTTATATTTTTAATCTCAACTCTTTCTCCACCCTCCAAGGAAACATTAGCATCAACCCTTAGAGCAGCTTCTTTACTTGAGTCATAAACTTCTAGATGTTCGAGTATTGAGGATATCTTTGTTAAGAATTCCCTAACTTCCTTTGTTGTTCTGAAATCAGGATCTGTCACTATCTCTATCAGTGGTATACCGGCTCGATTATAATCTGCCAATATATATTTAGCTGAAAGTATGTCACCGCCTATATGAAAAAGCTTAGCAGGATCTTCCTCCATATGAACTCTTGTTATCCCGATTTTCTTGTTCGTAATTTCCAAATAACCTTTAGTTGCCAAAGGAATTTCATATTGAGTTATCTGGAAGTTCTTAGGCATATCTGGATAGAAATATGATTTTCTTGAGAAGAACATCTGTGGATTAATTTTACAATTCAAAGCTTTGGCAACCATTATAGTACAATCTATGACTTTTTTATTGGCTTTGGGTTTACTTCCAGGGAATCCACAACAAATCGGACATGTGTTTTCATTAGGTTCTTTATTTTCATAATCAGTAGGACACCTACAGAAAAATTTACTATCGGTTAAAAGGTGGACGTGGATCTCTAAACCCATTATAGCTTTCATTTGTTCACCTCGAATGTATGAGCGACCTGTATGATCTTACCTTCCTGAAGATGGTCGCCCATTATGTGCAAACCTACTGGTAATTCGTCAACAAGTCCACAAGGAACAGATATCATCGGGATACCTGCAAGGTTTGGTCCAACAGTAAGAATATCCATCGTATAATGTTGAATTGGTTCAAGTTTAGCGATTTCATCGAATCTAGGAGCTACCACAGGCATGGTAGGAGCAATCAACACATCATAATTCTTAAACGCTTTTTTGAAATCTTGGATGACTTTTGTTCTTACCTTCAAAGCTTTCAAGTAATAAGCTTCCCTAAAACCAGCCATCCTTGTGAACGTACCCAATATTATTCTTCTTTTTGCTTCTTCAGTAAACCCTTGACTTCTTACTTCAGAGAAATATTCATCATAATTTCCTTTAATTGGTTTATGTAAGCCATAACGCATTCCACATAACTTAGCCAAGTTGGTTGAAGCTTCAGCCATAGCTATTATATAGTAGGAAGATAGAGCATACTTGGTGTGAGGTAAAGATACTTCTTTATAATTAGCTCCCAAACTTTCCAGTTTTTTTATTGCTTGCCAGACAAGTTTAGTAATTTTTTCATCCACACCTTCTCCAAAATATTCCTTTGGTATACCAATCTTAATTCCCTTTACAGAATCTTTCAAATGTTTGGTAAAGTCTTCTTGTTTTAATTGTAAGACAGTCGAATCATATTCATCTGGTCCACTAATCACTGATAATAGTAGAGCAGTATCTTTCACAGTCTTACTAATTGATCCAATCTTATCCAAACTGTTACCATAATCTATCAATCCCCAACGTGAAACTCTTCCATAAGTAGGTGTGAGACCGACCACACCACAGAAAGCGGCTGGACAAGATATACTACCTCCAGTACTTTCACCGATTGCGATATGTGGAAAATCTACTGCAACAGTTAATCCTGCGGCTCCACCTGAACTTCCCCCACAACTACGTTCAGGATCTAAAGGGTTTTTTGGTACATCGAAACCAGTGTTGATAGAAAAGGTACCAAATCCAAACTCATCTTCAGTAGTTTTACCGATAATGAATGCTCCTTCTTTCCTACATTTTTCAACTACAGTTGCATCAAAAGGTGGGATATAACCTTCAAGAATCCTTGAACCGGCCGTTGATTGCATTCCTTTGGTGCAGATGTTGTCTTTAACAGAAATCGCTATACCACTTAGTTTTCCTTTTCCACTCGTTTCAACCTTATCAGCAATAGTAATGAATACATTAAACTTCTCATTAATTTCCTTTGCTTTTTTCAGAATATCTTGTTTCATACAATCTTCGGTCCTTTAAAGTATTTTTTCTCTTTATGTTTGGTGTTTTCCAATGGATCCCATTTCCATGGCTTTACCTTATCTTCCCGCCAAACATTTTTCAATTCTTGAGGATGAAAACTAGGTTCTACTCCAGAAGTATCGACTTCATCAAGCTCTTTGAAGGCTTGTAATATATTCTCTAACTGTTTAGTAAATTTTTCGATTTCTTGTTCAGTCAAATTAACTCTAGCGATTTTAGCGACATGTTTAACTAACTTTTCATCGATTTTCCAATAATCTGATTTTTCAGACATATGCTAATTTATTGTTTAAGAATATTTATGTTGTTAATCTCCACTCTTAACGTGCCAAATACCTGTCAAGCTCCCACTTGTGAACCTGAATTCTGTATGGTTCCCATTGGGCTCTTTGAGCTTCAAGAATTTTTTTCACGATATAATCTCCTAGAGCTCTTCTAGCGATTTCGCTTTTCTCTAATAGACTCATCGCTTCTCCTAAAGTACCTGGAAGTGTTTCTATGTAAAATTTCTTTAATTTCGCATCATCGAAATGATAAACATCTTCCTCTACAGGATTTGCCAACTCTAATTTGTTCTCAATTCCATCTAATCCTGCTTCTAACATCACTGAAAAGGCGAGGAATGGGTTCATCGATGGATCAGGCCAACGTGCCTCTAGACGAGTAGCCTTCTCTCTTCCAGGGAAATACTCAGGAACTCTTACGAGGGCTGACCTATTTCTTCGGGCCCAACAAACATATACAGGCGCTTCATACCCAGGGGTCAATCTTTTGTATGAATTGACAGTTGGATTAGTGACAGCCGCTATACCTCTCGTATGTTTTAGTTGCCCAGCCAAGAAATACCTAGCTGTTTCGGAAAGGTGATAATCATCTTCTGGATCAAAAAATATGTTATTACCTTCTTTATCAAATATACTTTGATGTGTGTGTGACCCTGATCCAGCTACACCAAATATAGGCTTGGGCATGAAACTAGCGAACAAATCATTTTCAGAAACTGCTGTTTTAACGGCTAATTTGTATGTAATGAAATTAACAGCAGTCTTAAATGCTGAATCGTATCTGAAATTTATTTCATATTGTCCTCTAGCACATTCATGATGAACCTTTTCGACGTTGATTCCAAGCTCTTGTAGATAAAATATAGCTCTATTTACTGATATGGTCGCCTTGTCTAAAGGAGTATAATCAAAATAACCGTACACATCTGTCTTAAGTGGCATCACAGTCATGCCATCGGTGGTTTGAAATATGAAAAACTCTATTTCGGGACCTAAGTTAAACGTCGTACCCTTACCTATTTTCTTTTCCAATCTCTTTATTGTCTCTCTAAGAACGTGTATTGGATCTCCTTCAAATGGTTGCCCGCCAGGTCTGAACACGTCGCATATAATTCTTGCTTCAACTATATTATCTACTTTCCATGGAAAAATTTTAAAGGTAGTCAAATCAGGCATTAAAACAAGATCGCTTTCGGCAATTCTCACAAACCCTTCAACAGAAGAGCCGTCAAAACCAATGCCATTTTCCAAATAATCTTCAAAATCTTTTTTATTTATTTCAGTTTTCGTGGGCACAGCCACGCTTTTTAAATTACCAGGAATGTCAACAAATTGAAAAGAAACAACATCCACATTTTCCTTCTTTAGAAGACTCATGATTTTGTTTATCTGCTCTGTTTTCATTTTAATACAATTATATTGAAAATATATAAATGTTAATGGTATAAAATTATATAAATGTTAAGCTTACAGTAAAAAAATAGGATAAATGTTCAATTGAGGTGATGTAAAATGCCCCCTGATGAAACAAATGTTAAAATCATGAAATTGCTGATTTCGAATGCAAGATTATCCTACAGACAGATAGCTAAGAATATTGGCGTATCAACTAACACAGTACTGACTAGGATAAAAAATCTAGAAAGAGAAGGAATAATAAAATATTACACTGCAATCTTGGATCACGAGAAACTTGGCTATGATTTGGCTGCGATAATAGAACTAACCATATCTAAAGGGAAATTAATAGAAGTGGAAGAAAAAATAGCAAAATCTAAGAATGTTATGGGTGTTTATGATGTTACTGGAGCATCTGACGCTATGGTCTTAGCAAAGTTCAAGACGAGAAAAGAACTAAATAAACTCATTAAAACAATATTGAGCATGGAATTTGTTGAAAGAACTAATACCCATGTCATCTTAAATACGATTAAGGAAGACTTTAGACTTGTATAAATAGAACAATAGTTCCACAGGAAATCCAAAGGAAATAAAGGTTACTCCACAGGAAATTCAAAGGAAAAATAGGTTTTATAGTATAATAAATAAATTTAAATACAATTAAAGAAATATACAATTGGGTCTAATTCTGTATACGTTTCGGTACTGTAAAGTGGGTCTAACTTAGGAATCTGATACGAACTCCTATTCTAAGATAATAATACAGTCGATGATTTAAAAAAAAATCGACGAAGCAAAATATAGGTTTAAAGGAATAGGAGGAAGTTGAAATGAACACGATAGTTCAAAATGTTTTACAAAAAACTTTTGGAAGTGAGCCTTCAGATTTGCCCTTAGATAGATTTAAATTACAATCCAATTCTGGGTCAACTAAAACCAATATAGATTATTTCAAACAAGCAGAAGAAGAGTTTGGATTTTCTGTAAAGAAGGCGAGGATAGTGGTTTTCGGAGTAGGTGGAGCAGGTCAGAATACGGTAACGAGACTAACAGACATGGAAGTTGAAGGAGCTACTACAGTTTCTATTAATACAGATGCAAAACATCTCACAGTCGGAAAGGCTGATAAAAAAATACTAATCGGGAAAGAGTTAACAAGAGGTCTAGGAGCAGGAGGATATCCTGAAATCGGGAGAAAATGTGCTGAAGAAGCTAGAAATGAGATTAAAGAAGCATTGGAAGGTGCAGATTTAGTCTTTGTCTGTTGTGGTGAAGGTGGAGGTACAGGAACAGGAGGAGCACCTGTGGTCGGTGAAATGGCAAAGTCTATGAATGCTATAGTGATTGGAGTTGTAACGATGCCTTTCAAGATTGAAGGTGCAAGGATAGCAAAAGCTGAAGAAGGTCTAGCAAAATTAAGACAAGTCTCTGACACTGTCATCGTAATAGAGAACGACAGGTTGTTGAAGTATGCAGGTGATTTACCGATACAACAAGCGTTTGGTGTAGCAGATGAACTAGTTGCGAGTATGGTTAAAGGAATAACTGAAACAATTACATTACCTTCGTTGGTTAACGTGGATTACGCTGATGTGAGATCTATAATGCACGCTGGTGGAGTGGCTGCTTTGGGCATAGGTGAGAGTAACAATTCTGATAGAGCCCTAGATGCTGTTACAAAAGCATTGAACAATCCTTTATTGGAAGTGGACTACACAGGAGCGAAGGGAGCATTGATCCATATAACTGGTGGTAATGACATGAGACTGGACGAAGTAAACCAAATCGGAGAGACAGTTTCTCAGTACTTAGATCCGTCTGCCCAAGTGATTTGGGGAGCAAGAATCCTGCCAGACTTCAGTGGTAAAATACAAGTAATAACAATCATAACCGGAGTCCAATCGCCTTATATACTTGGACCAGTATCGTATGAAAAACCCGTCATAAGAGAAATGAGTCAAGCCCTTGGTATTGACATCATAAGATAATGCTTAAGGGATGAACACCCCCTCCCTTTTTCTTTTTTTTTGGGAATTTAAAAGAGGTGAAATTATGGTAAGAGTTGAAGATGTTATATTCAACCTGATAAAGAAAGAGAATGATAGAAGCGGTGGATTCGTGTATGAGACTAGAATAATGAAGATGGCTACTCTACTGAACATCCACCCTGATAAATACGTAAGGATCAAACAAAGGTTAGTACAGACAGGGAAGATAGAAACACAAGGACATAAGATTTTCCTTCCCTGATTTTTCTTTTCTTTTTTAATAGAAAAGAATTATCTTAATCAAAACATAATAAATCCTTAGGTCCTATGAAAGCTCAGTCAACGGTAGTAGCAGTAATACTTCTTTTGATAATAACTATATCCCTAGCCGGAGCAGCCTACGTATTCATGAGTGGCATGTTAACTCAAAAGATATCAAAGTCTATCTCTGTTCTAGATGCTTCTTGTGATAATCAGAATATCACTTTAGTTGTTTCTAATGACGGGACAGAAGATATAGTTAACTCTGCGAGTGATACTGATTTGAAGGTAATAATAGATAACGCTGAAAGTACTGACACATTTCACATCCAGGGCAATCAGTTCTATACAATAGGGGGACGTGAATCGAAAGTACTCATCGATTATACAACTGGTTATGGATCAGGAAAACACATCATTATAGTCACTTCTCCGAGCAATTCTATTAGATTAATAATTTTCTGTTAAGAAGTGGTGGCAATTGCAGATTCTCCTGCATGCCATGAATATCTTGGCCTCACCTGGACAGTATAAATCCTTTCCGAATTATCGTCCAGTATTATAGCAGAGCCAAGCCACCTTGGTAATGAATCTATGTATTTCCATAAATCTTTTATCAGATAAGTCTGCATCACGGCATGTAAAGCATCCAAATCATTCTTAGAAGTCAACCTGTGGGAAATAACCATATCACACTGAGAGATAACATCCTGATGAACTTTATTAGGCATCTGGGTCATGGGAACGAATGATATACCAGGTTCTCTACCTTGTTTTACAATAGTTAAAATAGGGTTTGTCGATACTGTTACTCTATCTGTTGGAATGAATTGATGTGCTTCATCTATCATCAACCATACCATTGGTTTTCTCTCTTTAAGTTCTATCTCTCCAATCTTTGCAAGTTCTTCCTGTTTTCTTGCCAATACTCTTTGGACATATATTTCTCTCGCTATCAAAGCTACGAGTAGATTACGAACAGACCAAGCCTCAGTTGCTCTCAAATGTGAAACGTCGAAAATGTTTAACATACCCGGTTTCATGATTTCTTTAATGTTTACTCCTTCTTCTCCGAAGACACCCCATTGATCTGCGACAGTGAGCATGTTTTCCAATGCTGATTTGACATGTGTGTCAAGACCTCTGTCATCCCTTATTCTTGAGATTAAATCATCGATCTGGAATTTTTCCTCTCTATCTCTCAATGTATTAATGGTTTTTTGTAGTCCTACAGAAATCGGATTGGTCATGGGTAGATTAAAAGCCAAAGTCCATTCTTCAGCAGAGAATTCGTATGGTGGGATGGAGATTCCAAAATCTACTGGTATATTTGCTTCTTCGAACGACTTTTTCTGTCTGAAGGGAACGTATACTTTAGTCCTGTCCTCCAAACCTTTTGGCTTCATTCCCCATTTATCCAAGAGAACGACTTGATTTTCATTTGGCAGTTTTGTACTCCAATAGATACCCATAGTATCGATGACTACAGTGGTTAAGTTATTCCTGAATTCTTCTGGTAGTAGTGCTAACTCTTCCATGATAACTCCACCAGCATAACTCTTTCCAGAACCTCGTTTACCGCAAACTAGAATGACATGTGGTCTCAATAGATCAAGATGGATTTTATTCGTTAGATGGGTTTCTTCTCCCTCTCCTACTATATTTTTACCTATATAACCAGTACACTTTATTCCATAATCCTTCAGGTCTTTTCCTGTTCTACCAACGATGATTTCACGCATATATTAAAGATTTGCCTAGATTGATAGATATAGATTTTTAAATCTTGAAAAAAACTATTCAGTGATATCTGCTACTAACCCGTTGTTCAATCTAACAACGTCATTTGTTTTCAATTCTAACAACTTAGTTCTTTCTCCTCCACCACCAAAAATTGAATCGTATTTAGTTAATTTCTCATCAATGATTACTCTCATATTAACTTTATGGTGTACCATAGGAGTTGCTCCTGGTAAGTACCCAGAATAATTCTTCGCTTCTTCAAATGGAACTAACCTAACTTTTTTAGCTCTTATAGCATTCTTAACTTTTTTAAAACTCAACTTACAGTCACCAGGAATGATAGTCATTATAGGGGTTTTATCCTGATCCAATAGAACTAAGGATTTGGTAATTCTCTCCAAATCTATTCCAGTTTTCTCTGAAGCGTCTGCCGTATGTATGGTTTTTGGCTTTTCAATAAACTTGTACCAGATACCTTTTTGTTTGAGATAATTTTCTAAATCCATACTCTATAGAAAAATGTAGGAATATTAAAATATATTTGCAGTTAATGTATCAGATGTTTTAGGGGTAGTGGTCTAGTTTGGTCTAAGATTCCAGCTTGGGGTGTTGGCGGTCCCGGGTTCAAATCCCGGCTACCCCATTAAAACTTAAATCTTTAATTGATTATATTATCTTGATGTCTGCAGAAGGGATGGAGAAGCTTACTCCTAAGGAACTATATTCAGGGATGGAACTCATTGAAGAAATCAGTAAAGATCATTCTACTGTAGAAAAAGATATCGGCAATGAGTTGGCCAGGATACAAGCGGAAATTAATGAGTTCACAGCCACAAAAAACCAAGAGATTTCTGATTATTCTAACAAGCGTACAGGAGAATTTGAAGAATATTCAGGAGATGAATGGACTAAATGGGAGGAACGTGTTAGGGAATCGGAAGAATATGGGCCTTTGCAAAAAGTAGTAAGAGCGTACAAAAGATCTGTAGAGGCTACTACAGATTACTGCAATTACCTTTCTTATCTTATGTTTGCAGAAGGTGGTGCTTTGTTAGGAGATTTACTTATTCACTGGTATTGTTCGACTCAAGACATAACTCTTCCATTAGAAAATTATTTCATATTGCCGGTTTTAGCCTCTGCTCTCGGCATTCCGACATATTTGAAACACCGTAATAAAGTAAAAAGTGAAAACGAAGTGGTTGATATGGTAGATACAAAAGATTTCAACAATGAAAAGTTATTGTTAAAATATGCTCTAAGGATTGCGCCTGAGCGTTTCCTCGAAATAAATGGTGAAGAGGAAACGGAAGATAAAGGACCTGAAACAATTTAAAGCATTTAAATCTCGGTTACTTCATACTCAATTAAAAGATAATCTTTTAGTTTTACATTCCTAAAAAAAGGGTTATGAAGTATGACATAAAAATCATTTCACTATTAGTCTTTCTTTTCTTCATCGCACAGATAGTGGGATTGAGTATACTCTACAAAGATATTGAAGTTCAAGTTGTTGAAGGAGTGACAGAAGTAGTACATGGTGAAACTATTATCGGACCTAGGCCTGAGTTATATGGCCCACAATCTTTCATCTGGATGATTAGCTCTATCCTTTTAATGACTGGTCTATTACTACTCCTCATAAAGTTCCAAAAAATCAATTGGGTTAAGATATTGTTCTTTTCCGCTTCCTTCCTAACTCTCTCTGTCGCATTGGGAGTATTGATTGATCCTATTTTAGCATATACGATAGCGTTTGTCTTAGCGATAATCAAGATATTTAAACCAAACAAGTTAGCCCACAACGTCATAGAAATGTTGATGTACAGTGGTTTGGCGGTTCTCCTAGTTCCTCTATTCGATCTAACTTGGATGATACTCTTATTGATTGTTATCTCTGCTTATGATATCTATGCAGTCTGGAAAAGTAAACATATGGTAAAGATGGCAACCTTCCAGATCAAGAGTAAGATATTCACTGGTTTATTGATACCCCTAAGAGAATCTGTAAAGGTGAGTGAAGGAGTAAAAAAAATTGGTAAAAGGGTTAAATATGAGAAAGTTAAAGTACAAGAGGCAATCATGGGAAGTGGTGATGTTGCTTTTCCACTGATGTTTTCTGGAGTGGTAATGGAAAGATTGATAAAAGTTAATCAACTCACTAAAGGGATGGCTTTCATGAAAACTCTTCCGATTCCAATTGTGGTTAGTTTAGTGTTGTTGTTTTTACTGTCCCAAGGGAGGAAAGGAAAGTATTATCCTGGCATGCCATTCATAACGGGTGGTTGCTTATTGGGTCTTCTTTTTGTTTTATTTCTTTAAAGATAACTCAAGAGTTTATTGTCAAGATGCTTTACCAAAAATTCATAGAAAAAAACATTGAAATAATCGAAACTAGGTAGATTATACCATGGGTAAAAGTCTCAAAAAAGTGTGGATTTGTTACAGAAAGACATGGAGAAATTTTAAGAAAAGATTTTGGAAACGTTGAAATAAGAGAAATCATATAGATATTTGTTGAAAAAATATTGGAAAGAGAGAAAATGACAGATTTTAATATTAAAATCGAGAATATCGTTGCCTCAGCTGCTTTTGGTATAAGATTACCTTTAGAAAAATTGGTTGAACATCTTAAGGGATCTGAATACGAACCAGAACAATTTCCAGGTTTGATTTATCGTGTGAAGGTTCCTAAAACAGCCATGCTGATTTTTTCATCTGGTAAGATTGTTTGTACAGGTGGAAGAAGTGTCGCAGATGTTAAGAAAGCCGTGGCAATAGTCGCAAAGATGATAAGGTCACTAAAGTTAGATGTCCCAAAAAAATACAAGATACAGGTAGAAAACATTGTTGCTTCAGCACAAATCCCAGGAAGATTGGACTT